>JBNJDG010000064.1:0-2862 GCA_051819665.1 Nanobdellota archaeon | reverse complement strand
ATGGATGTGACAAGGGAGGTCAAGGAACCAGGGAAGTTCTCTCTTCCTGTTTATAACACGATACAGACGGATAATAGCACGATGAAGGGTAAATACACAGTCAAGGTGGATATAAGGGATAAATACTCGGACTACAATATGGGTTTTAATATGAGTTATAAGGTGATATGATGAAAAAATACTTGAGATCATTAAAGGAAATCGACAAGAGAGTCTTTTACGTGGCGGGCTTTGCAGTCTCATTTTATATAATCGTGGCTTTGATCGGCTCTCTGATGTCTGCATTGATGAGGACGATAGATTTCTCTCCTCTGAAGAAGATGGGGGAGGAGCTTCAGGGCGTGTCTGGAGGAGCTTTACAGCAGGGAGTTGCCGGTTCTTTAGAGAGTGTCTCTGCTCTCAAGGAGGCTATGCCTGTGCTTTCCAAGCTGACCGCAATAGCTTTGACTTTCATAATACTCACATGTGCTGTGTGGGCCTTCACCCGTTACCTGATGTATAAACAGATCTATAAGAAGAAGTTCTCGTGGAAAGGTTTAGGTAGGTATGTACTGATATCATTGCTCTTCATCTTTATCTTCAGTGTGCTTACGGTCGGTTCCTCCAAGATAGTGATCAAAGAATATCTGGGTTTCTTCTCTCTCGGATTATTGATGATATTCGCGTATTTCTATACTTTCTTCAATATATACTATTTCAAGAAAGAGGAATTCGTGAAGTCGGTCAATAAAGCATTGAGGATCGTTGGTAAGACCTTGGTGGGATTGGGTGCCCTTGCTATCCTGATCACTTTATTGGCGGTTATAGGCATAATATTCGGCGGGGGCTTTCTCGGTTTCGGCATAGCTCTCGTTCTTTTCATAGCAGGATGCATCTACTTCGGTAAGAACCATAAGAAACACTGGAAGAAGGTAATGAAACACAGTGACCATTACATAAGGGATTTCCTGAACGTCATGCTCGCGTTCTTCACAGTGTCCATAGCAGGAGGCATCCTTACCCTTGTTTTGAGGCTGTTGAATTTCACCAATAACCCAGTGACGGGCATGATAATCTCTATATTGATATTCCTTTTCTATCTAGTCGGGTTCTCCTGGCTAAGGTTTTTCATGGTTAAGGTGGCTAAGGCATAGCCACCAAAACCTTTAAATACAAGAAAAGGGAGAATTTTCTTAAAAGAGGGATTATATTGAAGCTATGGCAGTTTTTCGCGGTATTTACAGTATTCTTGATGCTATTCCTTCCTGTTTCTTCGGCCTATACTATAAATGAGGCCTATGGTGAAGGCGAAGACGGGAAGAAGGGCTACCTTAAAGGTGATGAGTCTGTCACTTTCCATACAGAGATAGAAGGTGAGGATGTAAAGAAGGGAGAGGTATTCCTTCATTTTCCTGGTTTTGGCTCTACTTTCTCCCTTAATGATAATTTCTGCACCAGCTCTTCATGTTCCTCTGGTAGCGGCCCTGATTCTGTCTCAGACTGTGAATGTGATGTTTCATGGGTTCCGAAAGACACTTTTGAGTTCGTAGCCAGGTATGATGATGAAGCGGATGGGAGCGTTGAAGCGTCTCATCTTTCAGAGGTGGTTGTTGATGACTCCTCTCCGGATATTCTCTCCCTTGGAGCGAGCCAGGAGGGTGATGAGGTAAAGATAGAATATGAGGTTGAGGATACTGCTTCTTCAACTGATGGATGTGTTGGTCTTAATAAACTGGTTGTTTCTGATGATGAGGGTATAATTACTGATGGAAATCTTAGCGGATGTTCTGATACAGGAACGGTGAGCTTTGATTATGATGCCGAGGATATGAATGAATTCACTGTAGAAGTTTATGACGAATTCATGCACAGCTCTTCTGATACAGTCTCTCTGGAGACGGATTTCACTTCACCTTCCTTGCATAGCCCGAAGATTGAGGGGAGGGATTATGTAACCAACAGCTCTTTTGAGGAGACCCTTCAATTCAATATAACAGAGAAGAACCTGGATTATCTTGTGGCTAATCTCAGCTCTCTGGGTTATAATAACGACCTCACCAAGGATGCAGGATATTGCAGTAGTGAGGGTGATGAACATGAATGTTCCTTTGATGTTGAATTTGAGGGTGGCAGAGAAGAATACAGCTTCACTGCGAAAGCTGTCGATACAAAAGGTAATTCGGAAGTGAAGGATTTCACGATAACTTTCAGTCTTGATAAATCCAGTCCTGAGCCGAGTTTTATAGGCTCAGACAGGATCTATGAAGGGACTTCTTATATCAAACCGGAAGGCAATACTATAAAGATGGAGATTGATGAGTCCGGCTCCGGTCTCTCTCCTGAGAATGTCTATCTTGACATGGAAAGCATAGGCCATAGTGAGAAGGTGGAAGCTGATCGATGTGAAGAAGGATGGACATGCTATTGGGATGATGTCTCTGCTGAAGGTGTTGATGGTAATGATTATTGGCTTTACAGGAATGCTGCTTCCCATGATGATGCGGGGAATCATTTTGCCGGAAAGGACGGCGAGATTGTTAAGATGGATAGTGATCCTCCTGAGATAGTCAATGCTTCAATTACCGCTCCCGGTGAACTGGGTGACAGGAAATATTTCCAGTCAGGTGATGTTTTGAAGATAAGGCTTGAGGTAGAGGATGAGAACGCCATTACTTCTGCCACGGCTGACCTTTCGGAAGTGTATACTGAAGAGGGGGAATCTGTAGAAGGCAATTGTGAGGAAGGTATTTGTACCTGGGAGAGCCGCTCGATAAAGGACGGTTTCTATACGGCCCAGATAGACCTCTCTGTCTATGATGTTGCTGGAAATAATGATACTGTCTCTAAAGAGATCCCTGTGTATGGTGTGATGTCTGAGAATCC
>JBNJDG010000063.1:0-3522 GCA_051819665.1 Nanobdellota archaeon | reverse complement strand
ATAGAGAAGAACACTTCCATCATAACCAAACCCTCTTATGAATATGATGTAGATTTCAATGAAACAGTGATCCCTGGCCAGGAAGTCAATTATTCCCTGAACATCACCAATCATAAACCCAAAACAATGAGAGTAAGCAGTCTTTCATTGGATACAGACGGCATTCATGAGAAGATAGAAGACAAGGGAGTTGTTGAAGCTGATTCAGAGCGTTCATTCAATTATTCATTCACACCGGAAAAGACAGGGAATTATTCTCTGACCCATAAGCTTGAGCTCTCTATCGACGGCAATTATTACCATAAGGACACTGATCATCTGATTGTCGATGCAGATTCGATCTTCCCTATGATCGAGCTGGATGATAAGGAAGATATAAAGGAAAACAATGAGACTATAGCCCAGAGTGTCGATATAATACTAAGAGTGAAGAACAACAATCCTTTCGATATGAAAGAGATATTCTGTTCCCTATTCGTTGACGGAGACAGGAAAGCCAGATATTTCTTTGAAGAAGTGCCTCCCGGCAAAGTGAATTATTTTGACAGGGTTGAGTTCGTATCTCCGTCTATAAAAAGGTCTAAATTGTTCAATGTAAAATTTGAATGTGAATCTGAAACACCATATGATGAAAAATTGAACAGGACTAACAGCGAGGATATATGGGTGCTTCCGAAGAATTATACAGGCAAGAAGCCTGGCTTTTATCTGCTGACAGAGCCTGCAGAGGAAAAAGAAGGAAAGGAAGATCCGGTCAAAGAGAAGGATTCTGTAGAGAAATCCAAAGAAGAGTTCCTTAAAGATGAAGAAAAAGGGAATGAAGATAATGAAGGTGGTTTCATCCAGAGTATTGTGGATTTCTTCGTCTCTATATTCTCTACCTGATCCTTATGCTCTCAAGATTCCTCGGAGCTATGGTTTCTATCCGGAAAGCCTTATGAAGCGAAGAAGCCAGATCCAGTGTCCTCGAGCTCTCTCCATGGTTTATTATGACTTTCTTAGGCTTAGGGTTTGATCTCTTAACGAAATTCATCAGTTCCTGTCTACCCGAATGGCCGGTGAAGCCTTCGATGCTGTGCACATTCATCTTTATCTGGAGCATCTCGTTCCTCATGCCGTTCCTGAAAGCTATGTCTCTCTCGCCACGCTGGATCCTCCTTCCCAGGGAGCCTTCTCCCTGGTAAGAGACGAAGATCAGACTGTTCTTGGAATAAGAACCGAAGGCTTTCAGGTATTCCACTGACGGCCCTCCTACTAACATACCTGATGTTGCGAGAACAAGACAGGGACCTTCGCTTTCAAGAACCTCTTTCCTTTCCTTCTGTGACCCTATTCTCTTGAAGGATTCGAAGAGGAAAGGATTCTGGTTCTTATGGAATATGGAATTCCTTATGTTGGAGTTGAGATATTCCGGATAGGCAGTATGTATAGCCATCACATCCCATACCATACCGTCTATATAGATCGGTATATCAGGGAGTTGGCCTTTCCTTATCATCTCCTCCACAAGGACCATAACTTCCTGTGCTCTCCCCACTCCGAGAACGGGCACGAGAACTTTTCCATTATTCTTTATAGTCTGCTTAACTATGCTCCCGAAATTATTCTCATCTTCCTGTCTTGAAGGGAGTACATTATCCTTCCCTCCGTAAGTTGCTTCAAGCATAAGAGTCTCTAACCTTGGGAATTTCGTCACAGCAGGGTCGAGGAGCTTGGTCTTGCCGTACTTCATATCTCCTGTGTAAAGCAGATTATGAAGGCCGTTGCCTATGTGCAGGTGCACCATCGAGCTTCCGAGTGTGTGGCCTGCATTGTATAATGTTATCCTTATATCAGGGGTTATGTCTGTCACTTCCTCGAAGTCTATAGGTATGGTCTGCTTGACCATCTTCTTAACTTCATCGCTTGTATAGAGAGGCTCTTTCCCTTCCCCTCTCTGGATCTTGATCAGGTCAAGCTGTAACAAAGCCATCACGTCTCTTGTGGGCTGTGTACAATATATCGGTCCTTCATAGCCGTATTTGATGAGATAAGGCACCAGAGCACAATGATCGAGATGCGCATGGCTTATTATGATAGCATCTATCTCTTTGAGGTTTATCTCGGGCGCTTCGAGGAAAGGATAAGCCTCATCCTCATTCGCGATGTCCATGCCGCAGTCAAGCAGGATCCTCGATTCCGGTGTCTGGAGAAGGATACTGCTACGGCCGACCTGTCTTCCGCTGCCAAGGTAGGTGACCCTTATCCATTCGCTTTTCTTACCTCTGATCCATCCGTCATAGATCCTGTGACCTACTTTGTTGAGGAATTTCCTCCTTTCATTGGAGTTCTGGTAAAGAACTGACCTTATATTCTCTATGAGATCTGATCTTATAGCAGGAGTCCTCTTGATCAGGGGGACCCATAAGGTCTTCTCCCTCAATTCTCTCAGAAGGGAGCCCTGTTTCCCGATCACAAGTCCAGGTTTTTCGGCTTCTATAACCACCATCGATCTCTGTGGGTCGAAGATGACATTATCCATCTTTGCATCTTCAGGGATTATTTCAGAGATCTTCGCCCTGGCCTCTTCCATGTCCATGGTTATGGAAGGATCAGGTCTAAGCTCGATCCTCTTCTTGATCTTATTCACAATATCCCTGATCATGCCGTTATTATTAAGGAAAAAGTCCTTGTCTTTTGTATAGAGGACTATGTTAGCTCCTTCAAAGACAGCATCGCTTATCTTGTCGTCAGGGAGATTCTTCAGAATCTCTTTGATTATATCCGCCACAGAAATACACCTCGGTAATGATTATTCAGAGGAGCTGATTAAGCTCCTTTTCCATAACTTCCTCTGCTCCGTCCTTGGTTATCTTCATCACATTGATACCGTTACCGGAAGCACTGTCCCTCTGCAGGGCAGCGTTTATAGCCTTTACAGCAAGCTTCACACCATTCTCGGTATCAAGGTTCTCCTCATAAGAGGATTCCATAACACCATAAGCGAAGACGCTTCCGGAGCCGGAAGATACGAAAGAGTCCACATTCGTCAGGGAACCGTCCGCGAATACATCATACAGATGTACGCCGAACTTGTCAGCTCCGCCATAGAGGAAATGTGATACTCCAGGTATCATGCTCATCTTCCTTATATTGTTATAAACCATCCCGGCCAGGAGATTGGCTGCCTCTTTGGCATTCGTCTCTCTTCCGACCCTGAATGATTTGAGTTTCAGTTCTGCCTTGATAAGTTTCGTTATGAGCTGGATATCAGAAACCGTGCCGGCTGTTGTCAGGGCCATCTTCTCATTGATCTGATGGACCTTCCTGGCCTTCTTATCCACGATCATGTTTCCTGCTGTAGCTCTCTTATCAGCTGCCAGAATTACGCCGTCCTTACATTTAATACCTACAGTCGTTGTGCCTGTTTTCAAAACACCTTTTTCGTCCATATTTTTAACCTCTTCAGAAGTCATTTTTGATCTGTCTCTAGAACAATTATCCTATATGTAGAGAGTCATTATTTATAAACTTTTCTGTTAT
>JBNJDG010000062.1:0-3854 GCA_051819665.1 Nanobdellota archaeon | reverse complement strand
ACACTCGGGATTCCGGATGACCCTGTAATCCTTGTCCAGAAGGTAGCGGTCGGATCTTATCGCGAGCAGGTCGTTGGTCTTCTTGACCGGCAGGAATCTCCTTCTCGGGATTCTTATCGCTTCTGAATCCTCGAATACAGAGATTGCTGATCCCATCGCAGTTTCTAGCTGATAGACTTCCGGGCTTTCAGGATCTCTTGGATCGAGGTTCTTGCTGTTGCAGATGAGAGGGAGTTTCATGATCCCTCCTGTTCCATCCATCTTCTCTTTCAGTTTCTCCAGATTGATCCACAGGCTGTTGGTATTGAAGAACTTATGTTTGTTTATATTCCTGAATTCCTCCAGGTCCTCTTCGGGGCACTGGGCTACTTCCCTGAGGATCATCTGATTGTCTCTCATCGCTATATGACCGCCTTTCTTGTCGGCTTCTGTCCTGTCAGCGACTTCCATCATGAAGGATATGCCTTTAGATGCGAAATATCCGAGGATGTAGTTGTCCATGATAGCTCCCAGGTTATCTGCATTCGAGACGAAAGCGTATCTGTAACCCATGTCAAGCATCCTGTCAAGCATGCCGCTTGTCTTTAGAGCCAGGTAGATATCTCCATGTCCCGGCGGGCACCATTCAAGCTCGGGTTTGTCCTCTGACTTTGCCGGCGAGAGGTCTGACTTGAGGAGTTTCGGAACCTTGTTCTGGAGAAAATCATAGTCAATGTCCTGCCTGAGCTCAGGGTATGACTTCATCACTTCAAGGGATTCTTCCCTTGTCCTGAAACTGTCCATCAATACAAGAGGCACCTGGTCATTCACCGCTTGTTTTATTGTTATGTCGAGGAAGGAGAGACCCTCTTTGACTTTCAGCATTGACTTCGGTTTGTCAAGGCCCATGCTCGTACCTAAGCCTCCGTTGAGTTTTATCATGACAGTGTTCTTCAATGCTTCCTGTCCCTTCTTTCCCATCTCCTCAGAAAGGTTCTCCGCATCGGGAAGCTCTTTCACTTCTTCTATATCCTTCTCGGGAATCACAGTACCTTCCCTGCTTTTGTCCCTGAGCATGTTGTAATAGTATTCGAAGTTCTTTATGGCAATCTCCGGGATTCCTTCTTTCTTCATCTTCTCTTTAAAGTCCATCTTGTTCACCTCTGTAAAATCCTGCTGCTTTCTCCGGAGAGAGAGGATTTATAATTGTTTCTGTGGCTATCTCAAATCCTGCCCATGTTGAGAGCCGGGGTAGGATCACTAGCTGAAGATGCGGCCGGTAATGGATGTAGAAATTGTAAGGTGCGTTAAGCTCCTTCAGTCTCAGCAATGCTTTTTTCAGGATACTTGCGAAATCTGAGAACTCCTTCTCGTTAAGCTCGTGCATGTACCTTATCTCTCTCTTCGGCATTATCAGGAGCTCTAAAGGGTTCCTTGATGCATAGGGTGTGAATGATACGAAAGTCTCGTTCTCGAAAGCTCTCCTGTCTGAATCTTTCTCTTTGCTTATAACTCCTTTATAGTTGCCTTTCTCCTTCTCTTTTATTATCCGGGGGATCATATTGTAGGCTATTACCTGTGAGTGAGTATGAGGTATGGAGGTTCCTGCTTTGGGAAGGTGGTTCTTAAGGATCTGTACGTACTCTATGCCCTCTTCCTTCCTCAGGGCTTCGATCCTTTCATTATAGACCTTAAGCAGTTCAGCGATGTGACCTTCTGAAAGATCACAAAGGTAATCTTCATGATCAGGGCTCTCAACGATGACTTCGTGTTTTCCGTAGGCGTCAGAGAAAGTGAAGAACTCATCGTGTGTTCTTATATCCGGGTCGCCTTTCATCTGTATAGCGGGAAACTTATTATCGAACCATCTCAGATACCAGCCGTTATGGTCTTCTCTCCTTCCTGTCTCTTCAGGAGTGAGGTGTTCATTACCGGGACAGAAGAAGCATCTGCCTTTCTCCTTATCCGGAGAAGGTTTCCTGAATTTGTGAGGCCTGTCCCCCCTTTCCTTTGCTATGATCACGTACCTATCCAGCACGTAATCCTTTCTCAGTTCCGGCATTTTTTAAGAGCTAGGTTATGTGCTTTGATGTAATTCTTTATCAGTTCCTTCCAGTCTGCTAATCCTGCGATGTTCTTCACCGCCATCTTGTTCTCCACCCTGCTGTGCCTGTCCAGCTGGCTGTAATCATAGAGCATCTTCGTGAACTCTTCTGTAGGATCATCTTTGCCGTGTCTCTTTAAGACGAACATCCCTTTCTTGTTGGTCCTGCTGTCTTTGCTTATGAATTTCCCGAAACCGGCTAAGTCTGTAGTTATAGCAGGTACGCCTAAAGCGGCACTTTCAAGGGGAGTGTATCCCCAGGGTTCGTAATAGCTCGGGAAAAGACCCAGGTGCGAGCCCATGATACAGTCATAATAAGGCAGGTCTATAAGCCCGTCAACGCCATTAAGGTAAACAGGGTAGAATATGACTTTCACCTTGTCTTCCTGCCTGTTCAGAAGACCTTCTTTTTTGAAAGCCTTTATCACTTCGTTGTTTTCCTCTCCCTCTTCAAGATAATGCGTAGTAAGAGGAGGCAGTCCTTCCCTCTTGAAACCCTTGAGGTGTTTCTTGTTGTTCCTCTTGAACTCTTTCGAGAACAGATGTTCGTTATCCAAAGGCTCTTGGGAGAGTATGGTCTTGATGATCTTCTTCTGGAACTCTTCCGAATTCCTGCTCACATAGTTCCTTATATGCCTGTAGAATGTCTTGTTCTCCAGCAGGTCTTTCTTTATGCCTTTCGCACTTCCGGGAATCCAGTAGAATACTGAGATCGTCCTCTCAGAACCCTCATCCTTCAGTTTTTGGTTCAGTTTACCTAGTGATTTTGTCAGGATATCAAGCCCTTTGTTCCTGAACTCATATCTTCCGACGATGAAATATATAAGGTTCTCGTCCAGGTTGATGTTATAATACGGCAGGAAGTAATAGCTTAGGAATTCCCTTATGAGGTCCCTGTTGTAGTTATGCTTTATCGAGGTTTCCTCGAATGTAGGGAACTCGTCTATCGTGAGACCATTGAGGACAAGAACTTCCGGTTTCCTGCCGAGGAACTTTTCAGCTTCCATGGCCGTTATCTCAGATACTGTCGTGAAGATCTCTGCGTTCTTCGCGCAAGCTCTCTCAGCCGTGAACTTATCAGTTATGCCTTTCTTTTTGGCCTCGGATTCAGGGTCTATTTTCTCAAGGTTCTTATAGAGGTCTTCTCCTACTCCTGCGATGCTCCTGCCCAGGATGGTGGCGTGGGTGGTGAAAACTGTAGCAATGTTGGTCTTCTGCATCTTCAGGTAAAGTCCTGCAAAGCCAGCCATCCATTCATGGAAATGTGCTACCGTGTCCTCTTTATGGAAATGATCTATAAGCTTGCCTGCCGCTGTCGCCCAAACCATGGGTTCTTCGAAATCCCATCCTGAAGAGATAGAGTCAACACCAAAGTGTTCCCAGAGGTTCTTCTTTATACTGTCCTTGTTCTCTGCGAAATTCCTCGCGTCTATGAGGATGACATTGGGCTCTGCCTCGATGTTCCATGTCCCGAAATGGCAGACTATGCCTTCTTTCTCAAGCTTCTTGAAAATCTCTTTCAGCTGTTCGGGCGGCTCTTTCTCTTCAAGCTCTATATTCGCCTTGTCCTCGAAGTAAGGACCTATGAGGAAATAATTGGTGTAATTCTTCTTCATCAGGCCTGCCTTGGATTTCACGACGGTGTATATACCGCCTACCTTGTTGCAGACCTCCCAAGAACATTCAAACATGTAATCAGCTTTCGGCTGGATCGTGCTCACCTCTTTTCAAGGCTGATTTGGGCGATATTAATATAAAAATGTTTGGGTTT
>JBNJDG010000061.1:0-3856 GCA_051819665.1 Nanobdellota archaeon | reverse complement strand
GGCCTTATATTCGGGAAAATAATCGGCAAGCTCATACAGAAATTGCTCAAGGACCTTAAACTGGACAGTACTATCAGGAAAGGAGTCGGAGTGAACCTTCCCATAGAGCATACGATAAGCACATTCATAACATACTTCATCTATTTCATAGCAATCATAATGGCCCTTAACCAGCTCGGGCTCACTACTGATGTCCTCAATATAATCTCTGCAGCAGTGATGGCGATAATCATTTTATCCATCTTCCTGGGCATAAAGGACTTCATACCGAACGTGATGAGCGGCATCGTGATCCACAACAAGGACTTCCTTCATGACGGGGACAGGATAAAAGTGGATACGATAGAAGGTAAGATAACGCACATCAACCTGATCGAGACGAAGATCGAGACCGACTCCGGAGATGTGATCAACGTCCCCAATTCTATGCTTACGAAGAATAAGGTCATAAAGAAGAAGGACAAGGGTAAAGAATAATCCCTTATTCACTCTTGTCAAAAAGGCTTTAAATCAGCACAACCAATTCTCCTTTGATGATAGACCATTACGCTTTCGGGGAGATAAAGATAGATGGGAAGAGCTATAAGAAAGACCTGATCATCTTCCCTGACAGAGTAATGGCCGGATGGCGGAGGGACAGAGGCCATCACCTTAAAAAACCGGATCTGGAAGAGGTTTTCAACTACAAACCAAAAAAGCTCATAATAGGCACTGGCAAGTTTGGTGTGATGAAAGTCGATGAGAGTGTGAGAGAGAAAGCAAGAGAGCTTAATATCGAGCTGATAGAAGAGAAAACAGACAAAGCATGTGAATTGTTCAATGAAGAGGAAGATGCGGTGGCAGCACTCCACCTGACATGTTAGAAAATCTAAAAAAAACAAACCCCTGGCCATCAGGCTGAAAAACAAGGAAGCCGCCGACTCGTTCAGGAAATACTTCGACTCAATGTGGCCCATCGTTAACAGAGCCTGGGTTGGTTTGAAAATTGACAAAAATCTTTCAAAATTTGGCCTAGCAGACCAAAGATTTATACATAAAAACCACCATCTAATAGTAAATAAGCCTTAAATAAAAAAAGAATATTAATATACAAAAATACCCAAAAAGTAAATCAATTGGGTAAATTAGAAAAGAGGTGGGTGGATTATTTACAGGACCAAGCTAGTATTGCTTCTGCTTCTGCTCTCTTGTAATTATGTCCTCGCAGAGGAAGGGAACACGACTCTTGAGATAGAGAGCACCGCTCCCCAGGTCACTAATGTGCATATGTTTGACAGCACAAAGAACGACAACAAAATAGAACTCACAGCGGATGATAGTATACAGGTCAATTGCACCGCAGACGTAACGGACCTCAACGGGAACTCCGATATCAAGAAAGTTTCAGCGGAGATCTACGGTCCGAGCAGTTCCTTCGGAGCCGGGGATTCAAACAACAACCATTATACTAATTCATCTTGTAATTACGACAGTTCAGCAGGAAGTGCACATTGTATGTTCCCTGATGTTGAGTTCTACGCTGAACCAGGAGAATGGCACTGCCAGATAAACGCTACCGACTATGCGGGAAAGAGCAATCATTCCGAGAGGGACAATACAACTGTGCTCGAATTGCTGGCGATGGATATATCAAACCACGAACATCAGGATCACCACATTGATTTCGGGAATGTAGCCCCAGGATTCAACTCAAGCGAGGAAGAAACTTATTTCATGAATGATGGTAATGTAGAATATAATGTTAATATTGACGCTTACAATGATTCTGGAACCGGTATAAATGACACCGTGGCCATGGACTGTGAGACCGGAACACTTTCCCCTGAAGCCATCCGTGTAGATAACGACCCAGACATAGGCTTAAATGAACTGTCAAAGACAGGAACCATATCACTCGACTCATTCTATGTGAAAACAGCAAGGGAAAGTGATACGAACAAAAGAATTTACTGGAAGATAGAGATTCCCGACTCAGGAGTCTCCGGTGAATGCACAGGAAAATCATACCTGGAAGCATTCAAAACAGCATAAAAAGAATTATCTAAATCATCTCTAGCATCGAGACGATGTTCCATAACTGCGTCCTCGTATAAGGCTCTAGATTAGTATCATCGGTAAGCTCATCAAGTTCATTTAGTGCCTTATTTACCTTAAGGGAGACTTCAGAATTTTCTGTGAGGATGGATTTAGTGGACTGGATCTTTATCTTGACGTTCTTCGGCACTGTATTGTCCTCCAACAGCTCATCCAGAGCATCCACTACTTCTTCAAGCTTCGACATTCTCATCACTCTTTATCTCCTTCTGAAATTCTTATATACAAGAATAAAACGGCAATAGTCCTGCTTGAGAAAATGCCTTTGATAATCCTGATAAAGGGTAAGCCCGTCGCTGATTCTTTCAGATCTTACTTCGAGACGATGTGGGATATTGCAAAAAAAACATGAACTTTTGAATCAACAGAGTAATAATAAAATCCGACCACAGTAACTAATAAGGATTGAACCTCTCGTTCCTAAATATTGAGAAACTGATCTCTTTTATCACATCAGGAAATTCTTTGCTTAAGGTCTCAACAAAATTCTCATATTCCCCATACCCATTTATAGAAAGCTCAACCTCAAGCTTCCATGGACCATTCATTCTAAAAACGTTCCTCAATTGAGGGACGGTCCTAAGATGTTCCAGGAGCCTCTTCTCAACAAAAGAACCATATGTCTTGACACTTATAAACACCTTATATATCTCAAGATCAAGCAGTGGATAATTGATAGTCGTACTATACATAGGAATTACCTTTTCCTTCTCAAGCCTTTTTCTCTTCCTCATGACCTTCTCAATACTGACACCCGTCTTATCAGAAAGCTTCTGCAGTGTAATTTTTGCATCCTTCCGAAGTTCCAAAAGGATGACCTTATCAACCGAGTCAAGAGAGACATTCTTTCGTTCTGTCCATAGAGGATATTCATGATAAGGCATTTCGTCATAAATCGCTTTTCCAGTACTTACAAAAGCATCAACCATCTGACAAAGATGCTTCTCTATAATAAAGTCACCAAAACTCTCAAGTAATTCATTCTCGAGTTCATAATACTCTTGTGAAGATTCAAAGAACAAAGCGATAGCCAGATTCCAGTTACCTTTAGACTCAAATACGGCAAATACTGAATCACGACCAAAAAAGAATTGTTTTATTCTTTCAATATCTCCTCTCGTAGACTGCATTTTTATGTATAATTTATAAGACTCCTTATTGATTCTCTTATGATCTATAATAGCAGTATAACCCTGAATTACACCCTTATTCTCAAGCCTCCTAAGACGATACCTCACACCATCCTTTGACAGATTAGTAAGGGAAGCAAGTTCTTTATCCGTTATCCTTGCATTCCATTCCAGATTAGCAAGCATTATTCTGTCAGACTTTGATATTTTTAGACCCATATTTAAGATTATTTTTGACAAATATATAAAATTTTCTAAAAAATGATTAATTTCCTATAGGAATTTTAAAATAAATAAAATAACTACTTTCTGATAACAAAAACAAAGGTGGTAACATGACATATTCAAGAGAATATCTCGAAGCCATACTAAAAGAAGACATAGACAATACCAATAAACAAAGGATAAGTATCTTCGCAGGACATTTGCCTGTTAGATACCAATACTACTCAGAAGAAGAAAAAGAAGAGATTGCAAAAGAACAAGGAAGGAAGGCAAGAGACATCCCAAAAGGAGAAGCAAGTTATGACATGAACAGATGGGGACATTTCAGCAAAGAGACCTTCGAGCTTGGTTGCATCCTTGCAAAGTATGCAAAGGAGAATGGAAAAGAAGCACAGTTATTAGTGGTA
>JBNJDG010000060.1:0-4073 GCA_051819665.1 Nanobdellota archaeon | reverse complement strand
GCATCATGATATTCTTTTATCACTGAGAAAGCTTCTTCAAGATCATTACCGAAAGCAATCAGACCTTCTTTATGCCCTCCAAGGACAGCTATCTTCTTATCTTTAAGCTCTGTCTCCTTGTACAATCTCTTTATCTCTTTTGCTATCTCCGGTGTGCCGTATGTCGCATCCTGGCTTGTTGTCGGGAGATTGTCCTTATACCTCTCCCACATGGAAAGATCATGCACATGGATTACAGCATTGATGCTCTTATCACATTCATATATGGCAGCATGTGTCATGCTCTCTGACGATGCCTTTATAGGGCCTTTGCAATACAGCTTGTTATTCTTTATATCATAATCATAGATTATACTGTAATGATCCCCGTTGAGCCTTTTATAATTGCCGGTAGTCGAGCCGGATATCAGTATACCTTCTTTCACCTTCCTGCTTATATTTCCATATCCGATCTTGTTCTCATAAGCACCTATAAGCCCCATCTTGTATAACTTCTGCCTGTACGAGTTTATGTCCTTTATCTTATGGTATCTTAATGCCTTTGTTTTCTTATGTTCAAGCTTAAATTTTATATATCCTTCTTCCTGCACATCCTTAAGCTCTATCCTGTCGATGATGGAGAGTGTCTCATCGAGCTTCTTTATATGATGATTCGGTTTTACCTTCTCTTCTTCCTCGATCTTTCTTTTTGATAAGAGCGCCGTATGGAGTCCTGCGAAATTCGCCCCCTCGATATCAGCCTCTAGGTTATCCCCTATCATGAGTGCTTCTTTCGGGGAGACGGAAAGCTTGTTCAGCGCCAGAAGGAACATTATAGAATGCGGTTTCTCACTGCCGGCTTCCTCGCTTGTTATGAGAAAATCAACATATCCGCTGATACCTAATCTGTCGATCTTCCTCAACTGTATATCGGTTGTCATGTCGGTAACTACCGCTATTTTCTTCCCTTTGCCTTTAAGCTCTATGAGCGTCTTCTTCAGCCCAGGGTTAGGCTTCATCAGACTGAGCATCTTGTCCCAGTAAGCGTTGTACATATCTATGATCGTCTTAGGTTCGATATCTTCTTCAAGTATCTCGCTCAATCTGTGGAAATAAAGGACCCTGTTATGCGAGGATGCTGTCCCGGAAAGGTCTTTGTGTATCTGCTCTCTCGCCTTGTAGAAATTGTCGAGAAAATCCTTCTTTTTAATCTTCACCTTTTCCTTAAGGACATCATAACTTGCGTCTAGAGCCTTGTCCTTTATGCTGTCATAATCATATATCGTATTGTCCAGATCGAACAGTACTGCTTTTATTCCCATGTTTTCTCCTCTTTTTCTAAAAATCGAACAGGCCTTTCTGTGAAGTCTTTGCTGTTATACTATCGAAGCTCTTATCGAAAAACACCAATACTGAATCCGCTATCGGCTTTATCTGTTTTTCTATGTAATGCTCATAATCGATCTCATTCTCCATGTACTGGACAGGCTCGGGTCCGTCTATCGTGATCATGTAATCTATTATATTGCTCTCGAGTTTTCCCTTCTCCTCTAATTTCCTTGCCGCCTTGACATGAGGCGGGGTTGTTTTTATGTATTCGTCTGTGCTCTTCCGAAGAGCTTTCCTGTACACGAGGAGATCATCTAATTTTCCTTCCTTAAGCTTTTTCACGAAATCCTTGATGTAACTCTCCACCTCTTGTTTCCTGAATATCCTCCATATCAGTTCGAGCTGGAATTTCTTGGAGAGCTCTGTCCAGTCACGTCTTACAAATTCGAGGCCTGTGAAGTCAAGATCCTCTTTGCCATCATCTTTCACTAGGAGACCTGCATAACGTTTCTTGGCCCCTTCCTTGCTTCCTCTGGTATGGGGCATCAGAAAGCGCCTGTATAACTTCTCGAATTCCATCTGCAGGACGTTCGTCCTGTTGTATTTCTCTTTCACCAGATCATCGAAATGCTTGTTTATCTTCTCCTCGACTTTTTTGCCTACTTCTTTCGCTTTCTCTGTATCTTCTGCTTGTGTCTTGATGAAAATCGAGTCGGTGTCACTATATATAACATCATAACCCATGTCTTCAGAAAGCTTTGCAGCTGATTTTGTGCTCTCCCTACCGAAGGAAGTTATAGCATCGGCCATATCGTATGAATAGAACCTGCATGATGGATTGGCAATTACCCCATAGAGGCTATTCATATGGATCTTGATAGCGAAACTGCCTACCTTGTCCTTCTTCTTTTTCATCTCGTCCCTGCTTTTCCAGAGTCTTTCGATTATCGCCGGAAGGAAACCTTCTTTCTTATCGAATCTCGCACCATTTGGGGCAATGATCTCCCCGTTCTCTTTCCCTCTCTCGAAACTTAAAGGATCGATGTTATAGGTCCTTATTATGCTCGGGTAGAGGCTCTTGAAATCACACACGGCAATATTATCATAAATGCCTGGCTGTGATCTCATCACGAATCCTCCCGAGACACCTTTGTCCTTTTTATTGAACTTTGCTGTAGGAGCTACTATCTTATGTTTAGCCAGATCCTTTATGTATAAGCTGTCTAAACTTGCGACTGATGCCTGTACACGATCGGGAGGCATTCCGGTCAGAAGCGAGCGCTTCATGGTGAGCTCTATAATGCCCTCTTTCTTCAGGATATCATACACCAATTTCGAATCTTTAAGATTATAATCGATTAGCTCCTGCGGGTTGTTCCTGTAAGCCTCTTCTATGTCCTTCCCCTTTGTTTTCTCCCCGATGTTCTTGTTCTCCCCGAGGAGCTCTTCCGCTGCTGTATCGAGCTTATAATCGCTGAGCCTGTAGAAGGAGTTCTTCAGGAGATGCATTCCGTCAAGGACATTCCTTCCTGTGACAGTCGCTTTAGAATCCATCACGAAACCTTCCTGGATCCTTAATCTTGTATCCCTGTTGTTCCTGCCGATCCGGAAGTGCATATCGTATTGCTTGAATTTCTTCTCAAGGAAAGCAAGGTCAAAATCGATCAGGTTCCAGCCGGTTATGATGTCAGGATCTATCTCTCTCACTCTCTTAGAGAACAGCTCTAATGCTTCTCTTTCGTTCTCAACAACTTTGGCCTTTACATCTAAACTGTCATGCCTGTTCACGAATATGACTTCACTTACATCATCAGAATAGAGGGATATCGAATAAAGCTCATTGCCGTTTATGTCTGTCTCTATATCGAAAGATAATGTTTTTAGTTTAAACTCTCCCTCTGTCTTCTCTATCCCTGGTTCTTTATATACCCTGTCCACATGCTCTCCTTTCTCATGCTCTCCCTTAATCTCCATGCAGCTGCTGAGCTGATGATCCATCATGAAACGGTAGGAGAATCTTATATCCGCCTCGTAGCATTCGATCTCGGCTTCCTCGAGCTTTTTCCTCAGATCGGGGATTTCAGAAGGTATGTCTTTTATGACCTTCACTGTGGGTTCGTCATTGAAATTCCTGAAACCGGCATCTTCTGTATCAAAATCAGCTATCTTTTTTGCCCTGGCGAGGTCTTCTTTCCTTATCTGGAAGTATGGTCTGAAATGATTTATCGTGAGGAAAGACTCGCCGTTCTCCAGTCTTCCGAATAGAAGTACATAAGCCTTGTCTTCCTTTATCTCATAAGTCGGGTGAACTATGAATCCTTTCATGTTCTTATCAGAAGAATCTTTCATTTATCTTCTTTTCGGGTAAAATAAAAAAAATGAATGCCTATAAGGCATATTTCATGTTGACTTTCCCTGGAGAGGTGTAATTCTCCTTCACCTTGTTGAGGATGTTGAAAAGGCCCCTGCCTTCGTTTATCTCTCTCCTGGTCTCTCCCATGGTTCCGTATTTTTTCCCGGTGCCATTAACAGGCATATCCGGCGGTCCTCCGGGCTTGTTTTCACTTATATTATTCAGCCTGTAGAAGAGACTCTGGTTTTCTTTCCCTTCCTGCATGACCGCTCCGCTCGAGCCTGTGTTGGGTACTGAATATGTTTCATTATTGAACTCATTATAAAATCCTTTGATTTCATTGCTTTCATCTAGCATTGCCCCGACCGAACCTATGTCTGGTTGTTTTTCTTCCATTTGTTTCTACCTCCGT
>JBNJDG010000059.1:0-4142 GCA_051819665.1 Nanobdellota archaeon | reverse complement strand
ATGGGTTTCTATCCTTATAATTCAGAAGAATCGGGAAAAAAAGGTTATGGTTCGAAACTGCTTGAACAGATGATAAATGATGCTAGGGATTGGGGGGCAAAACTGCTTGATGTTTCAACAAGAGAGGATGGGATGAGGAATTTTCTGGAGAAGAAAGATTTCAATCATTATCATAGTAGCAGGACCTTAGATGACAGGACCATCGATTTTTATTATAAACCATTAAATTTTTAACTTCTCTGCTGTTCCTTCTCTCAATGGAATTGGACATACTCAATTCGAGGGAAGTCAAGAAGATCTCAGCACATTTCCAGGAACGTTTCGGTTTCTCTCTTGACAGGGATAAGGCTTACCTGATGAGCAAGAAGGGCAAGCTCTATATGGCTGAGAAGAGTTTCTCTGAGGTCCTCGACAAGAAGGTGAATATAGAATCCATCGGGCTTTACATAGCTCATGTGAGTAATGGGCAGGTGAGGCTGAGCATTGACGGAAGCCAGTATTTCGGGGATATGGCCACGAAGAATGTTATACTTCTTGATAAGGAGAGCAGGAGATCATGGCTGAGAGGCGAGGAATTATCAGTCTCGGAAGATATGGACGGCCCTTTCATAATGAAGGAAGGCGAGGATTATCTCGGCACAGGCATTGCAAAAGAAGGCAGACTAATCAATTATGTCCCTAAGGAGAGGAGAGTTCGTCTATCTTCCTGAGTAAGGTGTCTTTTGTCTTACGCTCTCCAACCTTATAGGACATGGCTCTTGCATAAGCGTTGGCGGATTCTTCCATCGAGACTATGGGTCTTTTCTCTTTGTTGGTTCCTTTATAAGGTTCCTTATATGCCGGGACCAGATTGTTCTGCATTATATTCTCCTGTATCCTGTATATATCCTCATTCATGAAGAAATCCTGGGTCAGCAGTGCTTCTGTGCACCTTGTACCTGTCTCTATATTGTTCCTCATATTTTTGGAATCTCTTTTTTCCTGCTCTTTCAGGACCGCGTCAGAATCCAGGATCTCATAGAGAGTGTGTTCAAGGACCTGTTTGATCTCTTCCCTTTTCTTGTTTATCTTTATCTCTTCTTCTTCAGCTTTCTCGAAGTATCTCCTCGCACTCCTTACAGCTGATATGTATTTGTAGGGGTCCTTGTTTTCATTGAATTCTTTCAGATTCCTGTATATGGGGCCTTCGTCATGGAGATAATGATTCGTCTCGTACATGGCCAACCCTTTCTTCATCTTGATGAGGTTTTTTCTTATGTGGTTTTCTGAAGCTTTCTCATTAGCTGTCTCTTTGGCGAACTTGTCTATCTTGCCTGTCTTTTGGTCTTTTTCAGGTTTTTCTTCCTTGTAAAGCTTATGTGAAGCTCCGCCGTATTTATTGTTCCAGTAGGTGAAAGAACTCGGTATAACCTGGATCTCCGCGTCTTTCATGTATATGTGTATCCCTTCATATTTGTTTCCTTTCGATGTGCCTTCTGTCCTGAGGTATGATTTTACGGAAGGGTTGGTGGAAGTACTAATATCATCAAGATCGAATCTTCTTGCTTTTTTCCTTTTCAGTTCCCCGTTCATCTCCGGGTCCTCTATGGATGTCTTATCATCGATGTCTGAACGGTTTAACCTGAATGCGAAAGATTCTTCCCATGAGCCTTTCCTTTCTTTTTTCTTTTTGAACTTTTCCTCAGAGAGCATCTTCTTTGAGAATCTTAATGTGTCCTTCTCAAAGCTTTTATACTCGTCATAACCGTAATCGGTAAAGATGACTGCCACATTATCTTTTTTTGTTATGATAGTGTTTCCGTATCTTCTCCCTTCCATATCCTGTGTCTCATCCTTCATATGGAGTGTTTTTCCTCTGTCCGGTTCACCATTTATCTCAAGGACCATGTCATCGAGCGTATGTGCTTCCTGCCCGGGGGTTTGTAGGTTTTTTATTTTATCTCTGCTCAGATCATCTATTATGTGGTTCATCTCAAATGGATTGTCTGCTGATATGATCATCGCTTCCAGTTTACCATTATCAGTGTTGATTTTCTGGATATAACTGTTGAATTCCTTCTGGTTCTTTTCATAGACAAAGGGTGCTTTTTTCTGGAGGGAAGATTCATGTGCTCTGATAAGCTCTGAGGTGAATGATTTTGCCGCTTTTATGTTGTCTTCGCCATACCATTCCCTGTAATTGTCAGCAAAATTGAAGAAGAAATACCTGAAGACTTCTCTTTCCAGATTATCATCAAGATTCTCCTCTGTTATCTCATCTCTTTCGTCATAGTATTTGAAGAGGTTGTTGTTTATGGTATCGAGAACCTCCTCCCTGGCTTCTTCTCCGGTTTTATCTTTATCATAAAGGCTGTTGAGAAGCTCCTCGGATTTCTTTATTACATCCCCCTGCTCTGTTTTTCTCATCAGGGTTTCCAGATCACTGTCCATGATTCTCTTTATATCTTTTATACTTTCGTTCTTCCAGAGTCTTACAAAATCGTAGTTAGGGCTGTCCTTGTTTCTTACTATGAGTCTTATGCCTTTGTAATCTTCGTTCCTGGGAGCATAATAACTCTCCAGGATCTTATAGAAAGCGCTTTTTGTCAATTTACTCCTTCCGCTGACAAGATCCACCCTGTAATCCTTCTTTTTGGGATGCTTGTATTCAAAGGAGATCATCTTCTTTCCCAGGAGCCTTATCGTACCGAGCCTGTTGGATGTATATTTCTTCATGGCTCTGAGTACTTCTTTCTCCCTGTTCTCCTCTTCCTTCAGGCTTTCAAAGACCCATTCTCTGAATTCAGGCTTGATATCCTTATAGCTCTCGCCATTGCATATCTTGTCCAGCAGGTCCGTAAGTTCTGGTTTCTGGTTTTTCATATTGACTTATAACTTTCTGATATATTACTGAATTCTTTTATCATCTTCTCATATTCATGGATAAAGGTCTTGTATTCTTTTACCTCTCTCTCTTTGAGATGGTTTGTATTCTCCTTCTCCACATAACCTTTTTTCATATCTTCAAGCTGTTTGATGGAAGTTTCTATAAGGTCTGAAGCGAGGTCTTTTATGCTCTTGTCATCATTCTTCCTGAGATAATCCTTTGTCTTATCGAGGAGGAGCTTGTTCTTCTCAAGCCTCATGTCTTTCTTCTCCTTGTCAAGTTCCCATATGTATTCTGTATTGTCTATACAGTCTGCGAATTTTACAGCAAGTCCTATATTGTCCTTCTTGTTTTCAGTATAATCTATTATATTGTTGAGATAACTGTTATATCCACCAAGCTTAGTATCTCCTTCGCTTGTGTTCGTAAGGAGCTCTGTATATTCGGCATATTTCTCCGAAAATTTATCTTTTATCTCCCTGTATTCAGGAGGGTTCTTTATGTGTTTATTGATCTGGTCGATCTCTTCTCTTAATGATTCGCCTTCTTTCCTTTCTTCATAACTGGGGTTGTATTCGGGAGTGAAATATCCATCAAAGAAATCTATGATCTCCCTTTCTTTGTTCTTTTTATCCTTCACTCTCCTTGAGCTGGAATCTTCAGCTATGTCATGGAGAAGGGCAACCCTGAGATAATCTCCTGAGAACCCTTTATCCCTTAGATATTTTGCAACCCTGAATGAATGAACGAAAGCGTCATTCTCGCCTTTCCTGTCTTTTTTCACGAATTCAGAGAATTTTTTGTTGGAATATCTGAAAATATCGTGGATGTCTTCATTGAATATGTTGTTTACGGCCTTCCTGTCTATATCCTCGAGAGAGTCAAACTGTTCCTTGGAAAAAGTCTCCTGAGCAAGATACTCGGAGCCGAGGATCCTGTCGTTGAGGTTGATCCTGTCTTCCTTATAGTCATGGAGTTCTTTTTTGTTGTTATCTTCATCCTTCCCGTAGACAGAGAACAATAGGTCGGTGATGATGCTTTTTTTATCTACAACTTTTCCTCTTCTTACAATGTCTCCTATGAGCTGTTCAAGGCCTTCTCCTTTCCCTTCTATGCCTTTTCTCCTGAAGACCTTTTCGGGATCCTCTTCTACAGCTGAAAGCCAGGGGTTCTGGTGATTGTCCATGAACATGATGTACAGTAAGTTAATTTCATTTATTAATTTAACTATTTCGCGGTGACGATTACCTTGATCTCCTCTCTTTCTCTGATGCTC
>JBNJDG010000058.1:0-4183 GCA_051819665.1 Nanobdellota archaeon | reverse complement strand
TTCCATTTTTTTGAAGATAGACTTTTTTCGGATTATCTCTTCCCAGCATATTAATTAGTTCTTCTTCTTTAAATATTTTTCTTTGTTTATCACTTAACCTATCTAATGCTTGTGTAGTAATATTTATTCCTTTACCACTTATCATTTCCAGATATTCAGAATGATTTAATTCTCTGATGGGTTTTGTTGTGTGTATGTCCATCTTCTAACTATATTATTGTTCTCTTAGATTTAAATACTTTTGTAGCTTTTTTCCGGAAAATATTCCGTAATTTTAATAGAAATTCTTCTCTTGATTATCTTGTTTAGAAGCCCATTTGGCATTTTAGATACAGTGAGATTGCCTCTTTTGTTCTCTTGATAAGCTCATCCATGGATTTAGCCTGTGTATGGCATCCTCAAGTTCAAAATCTTCATCTGCACGTTCTCCTACACTGGAAACTGTGTTGATGGTTGAAAATGCGATTGATGAGTCTAGTGGACAGTTTAATAAGACTCAGTTGTGGAAGAACCTTCCTAGGAAGGTGATGTGGCAGACTTATTTGGTCATACTTGATTATCTTGAAAGTATAAATAAGATATCATTTGATAGGGAGGGAAAGATTGCATACATATGGAATCCTAAGCTTGCTAAAAAATTAAGGGGTAGATGGGGTAAATAACCTTTGGAAATATGATTTGCCTAGGGGATGGAGACTTATGTACACGGTAACTGCAGAGAATGAGGTTGAACTAATTTCTGCAATCTTAGAATGGTTTAATCATAAGGATTATGAGAGAAGAATGAATTATTAACTTATTATAAAGTATTACCTGTGAAGATATTGTGTTTCTCCCTGGTGATCTTCACTCTGATACTCCCTGGACTGTATTCTTTATTATGGACCGTTATTACCCTGTTCTGAGCTTTGGCCAGAGCCTGGCCCTCAAAACGGTCCGGGCAGACCATCTCCGCTTCAACAATCTGGCCTTTCCTGAAAGGTTTAGGCAGTGCCTTCGTTTTCCTGATATTGTAGAATTCTTCCTTGCCACTGAGGTCGATAGAGTACTTCTCTTCCCACTCCTTTATCTTCTTCCCGAATCTTTTCCAGCTCTCCTGCTTGACAGGGTTCCTACCTAACCTATACCTCAGGAAATTCTGTATGCCTATGATCGGAAAATCATTCTTCTTTATGGATTTCACAAAGGAGATTATCTCTTCCATCTCTTCTTCATTGAGACCTTTAAGATACAGAGGAGCGACAACGACCTCAAACCTCTCGTTAGCATAGCTTATCATCTCTTTGAGCTTCTCCACATTCATGGGGGAGTTAGCGAGTTTTTCAGATAGCTCCTTGGAATAAGCGTTCATAGAGATGTTAATACGGTCAAGGCCTGCCTCATAAAGACTGTCGATGAGTTTCTTGTTCAGCATGGTCCCGTTGGTTATTATGCCTGTGATGACACCATCAAACTTTTTCAGGTCCCTTATCAGCTCAACGAGAGGCTCATAAAGAAGGGGCTCTCCGTGGACGTTTATATAGGCGTAGAGCGGTTTCACGCCCTTGTGCTCGTAGAGCTCCCTGAACCCATCTATCAGGTAGTCTTCCTCGACAACGAAATCAACTCTTTTGCTTGTTCCTGTCCCCTCGTCAACGGAGCAGAATATACAGTTAAGATTGCATCCCGTAACGGGCTTTATCTCGATGAGATTGGTGTTCCTGTCTGTAAGACCGAAGCTGTTCGAGCCGATAAGAGGGATATCGGAATTCTTATGCACATAAACGGCTTTATTACCTGTCAGCCTGGTCTTGAGATCATCCATCCCTTCAGCTAAGATAGGATCAAAGTCAACATCAGTTATGAGGTCTCCTTCTTTCACAACGTGCTCACCCAATCTCTCTCTCGGAATATCAAAGTAGAAATTGCGGAGGAAATCAGCCCTTACACTCTTCCCGTTATCGGAAAACCTTATGTCCCTGAACGAATGCCTCATAAGCGTGAGAAGTATCGGATGTTTTTTATAAGTTTGCAAAAAAACTCTGGATAAGGACTCTTGCGAAAAGTTATTCCATTTCAAATCTGTTTTTATTTTAGAATAGGGCCCGTTTCCTAAAACTTTAAATATATCTCTTCATAACTCGCCTATATGGGGGAGTCAGTAAAGATAACTTACGAGAGCCTTTTCGAGCTTTTCAGGAACGAGAAGGACAGGGATGAGCTTCAGAAGCTCGATGAGAATTTTCTTCAGGATGTTAGTGCCTATGTCAAGGAGAAACAGAAGTCTGTCCAGAAATCTAACTCCCAGGATATGTTCTCAGAAGAGGAGAAGCAGAGCACGAATGTCCAGATAATAAACATTAAGAAGATACTCAAGGCCCTTTACCAGAAGAGGGAGACGAAGATAGTCATGATGGCTCTCAACAAGTCCAGGACAGGGACTGATATAGTGGATACTTCTGCTCTTCTCAAGGAGGAGAAGGAATTGTTCAAGGACCTCACCAAAACCTTTGATAAGTACCGCTCTGAGATACTCCTCAGCATGTTCAGGCAGGCGAAGAAGGAGAACAGTGAACAGCCCGAGCAGAAGGAAGAGGAGCAGCCAGAGGCAGAGACAGAGGAAAGCGGAGAAGAAGAGTCCCAGGAAGAGGAGCAGAAGAAGACCAAGATAGTAAGGTTCCTGAATTCCGTCCCCAAATTCATGGGAAAGGATCTTCAGGTGTATGGTCCTTTCGATGAGGAGGATGTAGCCACCCTGCCGGAAGATGTCGCTGACCTGCTTATCAAGAAGGGGAGAGTAGAGGAACTCCAGGAATGATAATATTTATAAATAACAGCTGATTCTCCTATAGTATGTTATACACAATACTCACGATCGTATTCTATGTCCTTGTGGTTGTAGTACTTTGGAAGGTATTCAGGAGCATACTCAAGGTCATATCAATAGCCTTGTTGGTGCTTTTCATCATAATCGGCGGCCTTTCTTTTCTTGTATATCAGGATGCTGATGTTATCGAGAGCATATATGACGATTCGGAGAAACTCATTATCGTTGAGAACGGTGATAGGATAGCTTTCATGGCCGAGGATATCAATTTTGATGTAAAGGAGGGAGAGGATATGCCCTTCTCTGTAGTCCCGGAGGATATGATAAATGAAAGCGAGGGTACCAGGATAACATTCCATATGGATGAGTTCGAGCCAGGCAATCTGAGCAGTGAGAAGAGGGAATATCTTGATGAGTCGTTTGAAGGCATCTACAATGAAGACGAGAAAGATCTTTTCATGAAATTCATGGCAGTTAATGATATCGGTTCCCTGACAAAGGCGAAAGGATTCGTTGAAGCAGTGAGGCGTGATAAGATAGATACAGAGCCTGAGATAAGGGTCCTTAAGCTCGATGATTACTCTGCAAGGAAGATACTGGACAATTTTGTACAGAAGGTGAAGGGTTATGCTTAAGAAAGCTGTAATAGTAGTGCTGTTAGTGCTCGTATTAGGGCTTTACTTTTTCACTGACGAGACCAAGGAAGCTATGACTATTACAGGTAAGGCTATCAAGGAGAATACTGAGAAGGCTGTGGATGAGGTCAGGGAGAACAGCGAGGTAGATGAGCTTGTTGAGTCAGTCAATCTAACCAATGAGTCTTCTGAAGATGGATAGGGATTTGTTCTTTTTTCTTAATAATTCTTATGCCGAAAATTATTTAAATAGCGGTCCAATCCTTCCAAGACTATAAGTCCCGGTGGCTTAGTGGTTAGAGCGGTCGGCTGTTAACCGACAGGTCGCCAGTTCAAATCTGGCCCGGGACGCCATTTTTCATCATCAAGGGCCCGTAGCTTAGCCATGGCAACTGGTTACGCTCGGTTGACACGCGCTCCAAAGGAGTGCCTCCCTGAGGCAAGGTGCGTTTCCTTCCTTGCAGTCAGGAAAGCCCACAGAAAAGAAGGAAATGAACAAGGGCCCGTAGCTTAGTCTGGCTATAGCGCACGACTGATAATCGTGAGATCGTGAGTTCAAGTCTCACCGGGCCCACCTTCTATTCTGGAATTTTTAAATTGAAAGAAATATTGTTGCTATTAATAAAAGTGGATTTATAAATGGTTTGTTATTGGTAATAACAGACTCATCCCTTTACGACTTCTCCGGTGATGCTCCTGAGCATATAATCCTTGACCCTTATATCATACTTCTTCCCCAATT
>JBNJDG010000057.1:0-4343 GCA_051819665.1 Nanobdellota archaeon | reverse complement strand
AGAGGAGAAAACTTTAAGAGAGTATCTTGATCAGATTGAAAATTGTAATAGCTCGCGTAGGCTGAAGTACGAGTACGGGATAAGCGATAACTGGCCGATCCTTCTATTCGGAGACCGGGGAGGGTTATATTCAAAGGTCATCGGAGCCTTTGAAAATTCTTATCAAGAATTTGGAATAAGAGCTCAATGGAATTTTTTGGATACCCTTGAAGACAGCTCAGGTATCGAGTCCAGACGACAATACGAATATAACCAGGGGTCTATAGTCGCCCAAGTAGCGAAGGGTCCTTATCCGGAGTTCATGATTAATGAGGTTAATAGGATCCACGGTGAAGAGAATTCTGTCTGGGTAATGTTCCATCCTTATCAGGAGAATAGGATGGATATCAATGAGTGTAGAGCAATGGCATCAGCGATTTCCGGCTTTGGGGAATATGTCCTGAGGGAGAAACTGACAGCACGATTCCCGAAAGCGGGTTCTGGAATTAGTTATATCCCTTAATAGATGAACATTTTCTATGGTGGAACCATGAGTCTCTATGACCAGCACATGGTTTTCATGTCACTTTCTGATGGCAGAATATTTAAATGACCTCTGCATTACTGTCTCTATGGAAAAACGAGATCTCTGGGGCCTGATGGAAAGATACAAACGTGATCCGGAGTCTGTCTCCGGCGATAATATATCCTTCCCTGAACATTTCACTGCCCTATCGGCATCTGTATCAGATAAGACACTTCACATAAAAGCCGAGGGGGAAGTCAACACAAAGCAGGTATCTTCCTCTATCTGGGATGCTTTATCTAATATCCCCAATAATCGTTTCAATATAATATATCAATTGTCCTGGGATTTAAATGGTTTCAAAGAGGATAACCCCAAAGGTTTCGAAGGTTTCGATTCATTGATAATGAATCTGGAATCGAAGAAGGGCATTATCTCCTCCGAAGTTAACAGTTTCGGATTCAATATAGGCCTGAGGGAAGATTATAAGGGTCATACGGAAGAGCTCATCAAACTCTTCAATCCGGACAATATCAAGGTCAGGCTCACCAATGAAGACTATGAGAGAATAAATTCAGGAATGGGAAGCCCGAAGGGACTTCACCCTCCATTCTCCGGGGAAGAGTACGCAACCATTATTGGTCCGGAACGTATAATAAGGTCATATGGGGAGTACCTGGGGAAATCCCTCTTCAAGGGGGGTCCGGGCAATATAAGATTGTCAAAGAAACACAGGTTGAGTGGTTTATTCACGAATGGGAGCTCCCGTTTCATGAGGGAACTTACAGATTATGTGTCGACTATAGGCCACTCGGAAAGCGAGCTGCGGTGTTTCCCGACAGGAAAGAATAAAATGTCCTATGATAATGCGAAGATCTCAGGATTGTATGTGAAGGAAAGATTCAATGGCAACATATTTACTTACCAGAAATACTTGCTATCTGATATTGCCTCTATGGAATCAAAGCTCAGGCTGGACAAGGCGGCCTGTATGCCTGGAGTAGCTCAGTCTGTTTATGATGCTGCCGGCATCAAGATTAAGTAGAAGCTTATAATGGTCAGGCACAAGGATCAACTTCTTTTGACTGAATAACCGCATAGATTTTCCAGGTGGTATCTCACCTTATTGACATGATCCTCAGAGAGCATCTCTTCACGAGCTTTAGGTTTATGGAGAACATTCATCTTATCCACCAGCCCATTGTTCTTTATCTCTTTCCCGATACTTTCAATATCGTTTGATATAGTGTATATAAGACCATTATGTTTCCAGTCCATCTCTTTATAAAGCTCGATGCCGTTAAAATCCTCGTCATCCTCCAGAAGCTTATAACCGAGAACAAGGATGTCCGCCTGTCCTGCTAATCTATTAAGATGCTTTTTGGCCTTTTCCTCTTTTTTAGTGTACACCTCTTCCTTCTCCTCTCTCATTGAAGAAGCCAGATCATCCAATCTCTTCCTTATCTCATGAAATCCCTGTATATTATCGGGGAACAGATTATACTTCTTCTCTGATCTGTTGTTTATCTCACCGAACAGTTTAAGGGTATTATCAAGATATAGTGGATTATCGCCGATGTAAAGAACCTGTGTTTTATTCTCTCCTTGCCCCATTTTCACTGGGGAGTGGTCCAAATATTTATATTTTATTATACCGGGTTTCAGAGAACTCTCTCTGTTTATTACACGAGATGCCAGCTTCATCAAAGTACTTTTTCAATTGCTCGGCCAGATCATAAGCCCTCTCTCCTTCGGCATGGATGTTTGCATGGTATACATCCTCTTTTATGGTGAAGTCCGCTTCAACCGCGCCTGAACCATTCGGTTGCTTGAATGTGAAAGAGACATCCTCCCCGGGTCTTAAATTTCCTATTTTCTCCCAAAGCCCGTCAAAATTACGCCTCCTCCTACGGTCGTCATAATTATGCTCCATCTGCCTCTCCCTGTAACCCATCAAGCCTTCATCTTCATGTGGGATCAGGATACCTTCCAGAGCCTTTTCCTCTTCGTTCTTTGAGGATTCATCCGGCTGGCTGTCTATTATCGCCTGCCTGGTTAATTCTATCGCTTTCTTCCAGTCGCCATAAGCCACTATATGATATCCATCGGCCTTCTGTTTTGTGTTCTCTATAGTTTCAGGCAGTGAATATCCTGAATTGTATTTTGGCTCTGTATTCACCATACTCCCAGCAGGTCACGGTGGATATTATATAAATATTCTGCTTCAGCTTTATTCAGGACAATGTTCAGAGATGAAGAGAAGGTACATAGTAAGTATGATGTTTCCTATATGGTATGATGGCTTCGTTGGTTGTCAAAGAAAGTGCCGATGAACAGAGTCTAAAAAGTTATAACCCTGATTTCTTATCTGTTCGATAACTTTAAATATCAATTGATAATTCTAGTTATCATATGAAAAAAGATCTTAAACAAAGGCTGAAAAAATATTTCCTGGATAATCCTGCCGAAAGGTTAAGGGTCAGGCAGATTGGAAGGAAACTGGAAATGCCTCTTCCCTCGGTTATAAGGTATGCAAAAGAACTTGATATGGAAGGCATTCTGAGGAAAGAATCAATCTCGGGAATAACTCTCTACAGCGCTGACAGGACAAATGATGATTTTATCTTTGAAAAAAGGATCCATAATCTGAGAAAAGTAAAAGAATCTGGGCTAATAAGATATCTCAGGGAAGAATTTTCAAATCCTACAGTAATCCTTTTCGGTTCTTTCGAGAAAGGAGAAGATATTCCGGAGAGTGACATTGATATTTATATAGAAATAGGGAAGGAATCTTTGGATCTTCAAAAATTTGAAAAGATTCTCGGAAAAAGTATACAAAAATTCTTATTCTCTGATATCAGCCTCATAAAAAACAAGAATCTGGCAAATAATATTATCAATGGTACTTTGCTGAATGGTTCTTTAGAGGTCTTTTGATGAAAGAGAATGATTGGAAAGATTGTATCCTGTATGGTTCCGCAGTTAATATATCCTCTGATTATTCAAAAGCAAAATCTCTTATTGAGACAAGTCAGGGAAGGATAGATTTTCTAGGAAAGTATCCTTATGAAAAAGATTCAATCAATTATATCTTTGAAGGGTACTATTCTTCAATAATTGAGTTATTGCATGCCCTTCTTATTGGAAATGGTTACAAGATTAGGAATCATCTATGTCTTGGTTATTATCTGAGAGATGTTATAGGGGATGTATCCCTTTACAAGGATTTTGATGATCTTAGGTATAAGAGAAACTCATTGGTATATTATGGTAAGATGATGGATTATGCTATGGCAAAGAGAGCTGTTGAAAAATCCAAGGAACTCATAACAAGATTAAGAGAAATCATGAATTGACCGAAAACCCTATAAAGCAATAAGACACTTACTTATTCTATGAGATGCCAAAGCTGCGGGAAGATAGATGAGGTCTCAAGATGCCCTTATTGCGGAAAGACTCTCTGTACAGCCTGCATACTTCCAGAGAGTCACGGATGCGGTTGAGTTTCTAATCAAAATTTATTTAAATATTCTTCAGAATAAAAAATAAGATGGGAAGAGCTCAGACTGCTACAGAATACATGGTGATCCTTTCTGTAGTTATCATTATTGCTTTAATAACGATCAACACGTTCACATCAGTAAGTCTCATCGGCGGAGGTAGCGGTGATAAGGCGGATGATGCAGGCCTGCAGACAGGCAAAGTAGGCATCATGGACAGTGCTCTCGGTTCTTCAGGCAGCCAGAAGATTATCATAAGGAATAATCAGGCGGAAGAGATAAGCGTAATCAACATGTCTCTCGAGAACTCAACAGGAGAATATGCCCTTTTCTCTGAC
>JBNJDG010000056.1:0-4465 GCA_051819665.1 Nanobdellota archaeon | reverse complement strand
CTCGGGATCTCTTCCATGAACATCTCTATCGCATGCTTTCCTGCCACTTTCCTTCCGAAAGCAGGCAGGCTCAGGCTGAATCTTACCTCCACTTCCTTATCATTTATGAAGGCTGATGACCTTTCCAGGATCTCCTGGCCCGGCGTGTCTATCTGTATCCTTCCCGATTTGCCGCTTCCTCTGTTGCCTTTTGAGAATCTTTTAGCATTTACAGAGAATTTCCTGGTGAGGAGGTCCCTTAGAGCTATTTCCCTGCTTCTTCCGAAGCTGCTTTTGTAAGTGTCTTCAGGGAAACCGGCTATCTCCTTTGGTATATATACAATTGCCTTACTTGGTGAAGCGAACGGGTCGCCCTGAACATAATCTATGAAAAGCCTGAATCGGCCGAAATCGTAAACATCCCTTATGTCCTTGTAAGCCTTGTATCCTTTACCGTCTATCCTGTGTAGTGTATTCTTTAAGGATTGTTTGTCTTTCATAAAGAATGGTGATCTCTATAGATTTAAAAATTTTAAGCCGGCTTATTATTTGTTCTCTTCCCTCTTCCTTATATAGGGAATCAGCTTATAAGTTACGAGTGCCATTATGATTATGCCTATCCAGAAATGCAGGGGCTTGATAAGGGTAAAAGCGAATGAAAGAAATATAGCCAGGGTAATGCCCAGGCTTATCATTGAAACAAGTTTCGTCTTCTTAATTTACAAGCACCTCGACATTCTTCCCGAAGATGCCTTTAAGGTCCTCGAAGACAGGCTCTTTAAGGAAGACCTTCGACGGGATCTCGACTGAGGAAAGGGCCTTCTCGAGCTCTTCGATATTGCTCTTTGTTATGTTCTTCAGCGAGCCGTTCTTGTCTATATCCGCTTTCGAGATCTCCTTATCCTGATTATCCACATCATGGATTATGAAGGCCTGTTTATCGAGCATTATGACCTCGCCGTATTTCTTGCCATGCTTGACCTTGATCTTCGTTCTTTCTATCTCTCTGCCTCTCTTCCTCTGTATGAACTCCATCATGTATTTGCTGAATTCGCTGTATTTCTTGTTTATATTGTGAAGGTCGGCTTTGGTCAGCTTGTCGTTATCGTAATCCTCTTTCGCCTTGATGAATTTCTCGAGATGCCTGAGGTATTTCTTAGGTATTTTTCCTTCCTCGGCCAGCTGGCTGAACTTCTCTTTAACCTTGTTCTCTTTCACTTCACCGTAGTTTTCCGACCTCAGCACATCTCTTGCCATATTGATGGCGTTATCATAGATGTGAAGGACACCTTCTTCGTCTTTCTCTTTCTCGATCTCCGAGAAGAGCTTCTTGATCCTTTTCAGGAAACTGTCCCCGTCAGTGATAAGCTTGTCTATCTCTTTACCGGTGACCTTCTTCCTGGTGCCGTGCTCAAGGTCTTTCCTGAGCTTGATGACCCTGTCAAGGGTATCTACATACTTCGCCTCGAGCATCTTGTGTTTTTTCACGAAGATATCTCTCATGACCTTCGGAGTTTCCTTCGGTGTAGGAGGAGGCATTCCCTTGAGCATTATAGCTGCCTGTGATGGTGTAAGAAGCGCGTAGAACATATCTTCCATGCCCATCTCCTTGAGTTTCATGTCCATCCTCTGGAGCATCTGTTCTCCGGAGCTCATGTACATGTCGATTGCTTCGCTGGACGGTTTTACCTTGCCCATCTGCAGGAGCTGTTTCCATGGCATGAAGATGCCCCTGTCGTAGAATGGGACGCCGTCTCTGAGGAAAGTGAATATTACCGGGTTGGCTTCCTTGATGGAGTCCCAGAAATCAGTCAGGATGTAAACCTGGATGTTCAGCTTGTTCCTGATACCTGTAGCCTCTCCTGCTTCAACGCCCATGCCGACGATTATAGACCTTAGCTTGTCCTTGAGCTCTGCCCTTGTCATCTTCTTTACGTCTGTGTCGTCTATGACAACGAAGACATCTATATCAGAATCGGGAGTGGCTTTACCCTGCACTAAGCTTCCGGCAAGGACATAACTGACGATGTATTTCTCGAATTTCTTCAGGACCATGTTCTTGTGGATCTCTGAGATCTTGATAGCACTCAACATCCCATTATCATGGATTGGTGCGCTTGTGGAGATCATCTGCAGTAATTCGGTCCTTCCGTCGTAGCATGACTGCCAAACCTCGCTGTATATTACTGTTTGAGGGGTTATGTTCTCATTGACCTCTTTGATCGTCTCATTCACTTTCTTATCGAGTTTCTCTTTCAGCTGTTCAGGTTTGATAAGCGAATCTGTATCATCAATGAGTATGAGGACGTTTATCTTATCCTTTATTTCGTTCCCCTGATCATCTTTCTGGGGTGGGAGAAGTGAGATACCTGCGACATAATTATCAAGCTTCTCGACGAGCTTGTCTTTGAATTTTTCAAGTTCTTTCTTGATTTCTTCGGTATTGTCCATTGTAATCACCTTGTCAGGTCCTGTTTTTTATAAACTTTGTCATATATTTTCCGTGGAATTTACGAGCTCTATGAACATGGCGGAGCTCCATGCCTGGGCGAGGCTCCCTTCTGCTCTCTGTCCTGATGCAGAGCTAAGTTCGCTGTGTTCTCCGATTATGCCTTCCTGAAGGATGTCCCTTGAGCTCGCCTTCAGTATCTTTTTTATATAATGCTTATATCTGTCCTTGTCAAATTCAGCCAGGCATCTTGCCGTCATGTTGTTGATGAAGAACCACGAGTCTCCCCTGTGATAGCTCTTATTATCCTGGCCTGTGTGATCAGGTGAGAAGAGTTCAGAACCTTTCTCTATAGTTGAAAGTCCTCCCCATTCGAGCCATAAAGCACCCAGGCTCTTGTCGAAGACTCTCTTCCATTCTTCCCTGCTCAATAATCTTGGGTACATGTAATATGCTATGAATATATTCGGCCTTATAGTGGAATCATCCCTGCCGTCGTAGAGAAAATCTTCTCTGAAAAATTCCTTCCTGACCCTTTCTCTCATATCTTTCTCCTTCTCTGAGAATCTTTTACTGTATCCCTTTGCGAGGCTGTACATCATCAGCATCATGGCCTGGATCTCTATCCTGAAACCCTCTCTGGTGTCATTGCCTGCTGTAGTGTCCATCCATGTCTCCTTGGCTTTGTTGTATACCAGCCCGTCTTTCATATAGTTGTTTTCTATCCTTTCTATGGATTTAAGGAGCTTCTTCTCTATATCCATGCCGGCTTGACTGGCCCTCCTGAAGAACCAACCCGGGCTGTCTGCACTTCCCAGCTCTGAATCGGGGTAGCGGTTGGGCAGTCTTCCGTCAGGCAGTAATTCAAGCTCTTTTAGCAAGCTTCTGACCTTCTCTTTGTTACCTGTCTCGATCAGAGCGCCTGCAGAGATAGCCATGTCCCTCGTCCAGAACTGGAAGAACCAGGGCAGTCCTGCATAAATGCCTTCCCTGCCATCTATATTGACTATGAATCTCTCCAGGGCTTTCTTTGATTCATCATAAGCTATCCTTACATCCTTGTCCTTTATCTTCTCATTAGGTTTGGTTATCTTCCCTTTTCCTTTTTTCTTATTTAGCTTCTCTCTCGCTCTGCTTTCCGACAGGGCCGAGGCTATCCTTACTTTCCCCTTAAAACGGAGGCAGTCGTATACATACCATTCTTTGTCATCCTCTCTCTTCCGGTCGAAGCTGTACTCTCTCCTTATCCATCTGCCTGTCTCTTCGTACTCTTCTATGCCCGAGATGGCTGTCCAGACATAGTAATCTCCTTCTTTCCTGTACCTTATGAGTAGGAGATCATCTTTCTCGATTATGTCGAAGAACCTTCCTTCAGTATCAAAGTCGAAGATCTTCCTTGAGTCCATTATGAGCCTTGCCCATCCTCCGCTGCTGTAACGGAGATGTTCATTGAACGAGAAGCTCTCATTGTCGAACGAGAAGATTTCCTGGTGTTTATCCCTAATCACTGTCCTCTCTTCATCAGGCCTTATATCCTCCACTGACCTGTACATCTCGTTATCTTCCCTGAAATAATACCCGTTGTATTTAGAGATATTGTATTGGGAAGAGAATAAGCAGAATTCCCCTTTTTTGTTCTTCATGAGGAACTGGGGATTTTCTGAGTTCTTTTCACTCTGTCCGCGGAAATCGTGTATTATTCTCATCTCAGAGCTCTTTTACGCCTTCGAGAGTAGTGTTCTCGAGCTTTTTCTGTTCTCCTTCGTTCTTCACTCTGACTTCTCCTTTCAGGCTGATCTTACTACCGAACTTGACATCCCCCTCCACTTCGAAACGGCTGCAGGATAGCATCGAGGGTATTTCCTCGAACCTTGATTCCATCTGTTCAACCAGCTTGTAATAGTTCTTGTCGAGGTCAATGAATATGCTCTCTGTCTCACACTCGGGATTCCGGATGACCCTGTAATCCTTGTCCAGAAGGTAGCGGTCGGATCTTATCGCGAGCAGGTCGTTGGTCTTCTTGACCGGCAGGAATCT
>JBNJDG010000055.1:0-4510 GCA_051819665.1 Nanobdellota archaeon | reverse complement strand
TCTCATTCTCCGATCTCCTTACAACAAGGACTTTGCCATCATTCACAAGCAAGCCCGCAACTGTTATCCTCTGATATCTCATCTTGTAGTAAACCCCTTCAGTTAGATATGATATTTCTATATATAAAATTACCCCTTCTCTTTGACCTCTGCTGTGAACAGTCAGGAGAACCATAAAATGTTTAAATGAGAGAGGATACATAAGGCATCATGCAACAGATAATGATGATCCATGGCGGGACAACCTTCAGGAAGAAGGAAGATTACATCAATTTCCTAAAGACAAGGGATATTTCTATAGAAGATAAGAAAAGATGGAGTGATGATTACATAAAGGAAGAATTAAGTGACTGTAAGATAATCAAGCCAAGGATGCCCCTCAAGGAGGATGCAAAGTATGAAGATTGGAAGATACATTTTGAGAGGCATTTGCCCTACCTTGAGGATAATATAATACTCATAGGCACATCATTAGGCGGGATCTTCTTAGCAAAATACCTCTCTGAGAACATCTTCCCGAAGAGGATCCTCTCTGTCTATCTCATAGCTCCTCCCTTCGATGACACGATAAAGGGTGAGGACCTTGCCGGCGGTTTCGAACTGAAAGAGGATCTTAAGTTGATTGAGAAGAACTGCAGTAACATAACATTAATGTTCTCGAAGGATGATGATGTCGTGCCTGTTGAGCATGCGGAGAAATACAGGGAAAAGATAAACGCAGAGATAATTAAGTTCGGGAGCAGGAACGGGCATTTCGATATAGAAGAATTCCCTGAGCTGGTGGAGAGGATAAGGAAAGATATGGCTTAGAGAATAATCCTTGACGATCAGACCCAAAACCTTTATAAATGAAGCTCATAACCCCCGCTGTACTGGTCGCTTGTCGAGTAGATCAGCCGCTTCTTCATGGCTGATGGAAGACAGGTATCCAACGCATATACCGGAAAAGGCATTATGCGGGAGAGAATAAAATGGCAAAAGAGAAAGTTGAAGCACAGATTGAAGGAGGGAAAGCTACAGCAGCACCTCCGCTTGGACCTGCTCTTGGTCCGATGGGCGTTAATATAGGCAATGTAGTCTCAGACATAAACAAGAAAACACAGGATTTCAAGGGCATGCAGGTGCCGGTAACAGTCACTGTGGATACTGAGAGCAAGGATTATGAGATCACTATAGGTACTCCACCAGCTTCCGCACTCATCAAGCAGGAAGCAGGAGTCCAGAAAGGCGCTCAGAATCCTCTTACAGAGAAAGTGGGAAATCTTGAATTCGATCAGATATTGAAGATAACCAACATGAAATCAGATAATCTCCTCGGCAAGGACAAGAAAGAGAAAGTGAAAGAGATCCTCGGTTCATGCCAGTCGGTAGGAATCACAATCGATGGAGAAATAGCCCACGATATAATCGATAAAGTGAAGAAAGGAGAATACGACGAGAAGCTATAGTTTCTTCGTCTTCTCCCAGTTTTTATTTTCCAGGATTTCTTTTATCCTCTGTTTTTCTTTACCAAGACCCTTCCAGTCAACAGCTATTATGTCGATATCCTCTTTGCTCGCTTTCATAGCTCTTTCAAGAGTCTCTTCAGTAAGATCGAAGAGATCATATTTAGCACAGCAATGGCCTACAGCAAGATTCTCACGGTCAAAAGAAGGCATATGATGAAGACCGCCTATACCGAGAGCAGTCTTAATATCTGGATGCTCCTGCCTGTACCAACGGGCGAAGCCGGAATAATCCTCAAAGGGCTCAAGCATCTCCAGAAGCTCCTTTATCACAGAAGCTATTTTTCTGCCATTCTCATCCTTAATCCATTCTTCCTCTGAAGAGCCTATCTCGATGAACATCGAAAGCTTCTCCGTAGAAGGGCCATGATGGGTCACCTCCTGGAAGATCTCTCTCTCATCAGAATACCTCTTGAGCTTAGACATAGTTTCCTTCAGGAGCAGAGCCGGCGCCAGAGAGAAAGAACCTTCCTTACCGCCGAGATCCGCACTTCCCCAGTTGCCTGAGACATGGCATGAGAAAGCCGGCCTGCCGTTCCTGCTGGCATGTTTTGTCGCAAAGATTATCAATTCCTCATCATGCTCCTTAGGATCATACCCGACAGGATCCTCTTTTATAGTATAAAGATTATCAAGACCCCCAAGATATTCCTTTATGTTCATGCCCGCTTTATCCTTTTCCGAAACTATGATCGCTATATCCATCAGGATTGTATTCCCATCTTTGGTATTTATAATTATCGGCAAAATTATGACAAGAAATCCGGAAACTTTTCTGTAGAAACTTCCTTATCAACAATATATTTCCGATAAATGCCAAATAGATAACGGATTCTCCAGAATATCTTCAGGGAATCCGCAAAAATTCATTTTAAAAACAAAAACCCATATGATAGATGGTGATAAACATGAAAAAAGACCTTTTGATTATGTCAATGTTGAGGAGGAACGCAAGGGAGAGCCTGACCAATATGAGCAGGAAATCCAACATACCAATATCTACAATATACGATAAGATAAAGAACGACAAGCACAGGATGATAAAGAAACACACTGTGCTTGTGGATTTCTCGAAACTTGGCTTCAATACGAGAGCATCAATAAGCCTTAAGGTGAGGAAGAACAAGAAGAGAGAGCTAGGGGATTACCTCAGTAAACATCCGAACATAAACAACATATTCAGGATAAACAACGGCTATGATTTCTGGATAGAATGTATATTCAAGGATATGAAAGAGCTCGAGGAATTCACAGAATATCTGGAAGAAAGGTTCGGTGTGAAGAAAGAGATCTACTATATCATCGACGAGGTGAAGAGGGAATCTTTCATGTCAGATCCGCAGACCCTCGGGCTTGAGACAAGATAAAGACCACTGCAAAGACAGAAAGCACAATCCCCATCATGAGGAATGCTGCTGCGGGAGTGAATATGTCCGTCAGGTAACCTATCAATGGTGCGAAAAGTCCGTACATGAGGCTCTTGGCGAGGTTCTGGACCGAAAGCACCGTTGATCTTACAACCGAAGATGTATGCTCATTGATGCCCACTGCAACGAAAACATCCCTCACCCCGCAAGTGAAAGACATCAACCCGATCATCACGAAAGCTATTATAGGGCCTGTGAAATAAATGCCAATAAAGCCAAGAGAAGCTATGACGATCAGATAGATATAAAGTTTCCTGATCTTCAGGAACGGCTCTGCAAAGAAATTTCCCATGGAAGCGGTCATGAAATATACAAAAGTCGCAACACCTATTATATACTCGGGTAGTCCTGATCCCTTATAATAGGGCTGGATAAGGAACCAGGTCAAGTGACCCAGAGCTGCGAAGAGACCATAATAGATGATGAGGTCCCTCACTATCCTGTGCCTGTATGTGAAAGAAAGGCCCTTACGGAGAAGTCTAAGATAATTGCCGGAAGACACATGCTCATGAACAGGCGGCTCTTTCAGAGTATATGAAAAGATGAAAGCCAGGAAGAATATAATTGCTGTAAGGTAGAACAATAACCTGTAACCGAAAAAAGTTGCCAGCAGACCACTTACCAGCGCAGTCGTACCCCATGTGATGAGAGCGATAGAATTTGCCCTTCCCTGTATCCTGGAATATCTCCCGGTCATGCCCTCATGCCTCAAAGAATCATAGAGAAGGGCCTTGTCTGCTCCTGACTCTAACGCTACCGAAATACCGAGCATAAGCTGGGCTATCAGATAGACTATGAAAGAGCTTCCCAGTCCGAAGATAAGGAACGCTACTGCACCGAACAGGATAGATAATGATACCGAGAGCCTCCTGCCGAATACATCCGCAAAAGATCCGCTTGGTACCTCAAGAAGGATCATCACAACCACATAGATGGTCTCGAGAACCATGACCTGTGTCATATTGAGGCCATTAGAAAGCATAAAAAGGACAAAAATGGATATGGTTAGCTCTAGAGATGAGAGAACCTTGAGTACATAAAACTTCCATATATTTGCCCTGTACATGAAAGCCAGCGAAGAACAGTATTATTTATAGGTTGCCTCTGTCAGAAAAAGAATTAATCACTCTAAGTAAGGATCTCAAGAAGATCATCCGGTTTCCTAATTATATACTTGGGATCATACTCCCTAAGCAGCTTTTCAGCATTAAGGCCCCATGTCACTGCACCCATATCGACCCCTGCTTTCTTTGTCGCCTCTATATCCCTGACCTCATCTCCAATATAGAGAACCTCTTCTTTCTTAAGCCCATAATCCTTTATCACGCTCTTCAGGGCAGAGGTCTTACCGAAGAGCTTCACATAACCTTTTATGAACTCAAAATCCTCTGAGATATTATGTTTATGGATGAACCTCTCGATAACTTTCTTTGAATTAGAGGACAATATCCCGAGCCTGTATTTATCTGAAAGCTCCCTTACTACCTTGGGCATGTTCCTGAATACGCCCATCTTGCTCATCGACTTGAGCTGGATCTTCTGGGCCTCAAAGATGAGCATAGGTATCTTGAACATAGG
>JBNJDG010000054.1:0-5176 GCA_051819665.1 Nanobdellota archaeon | reverse complement strand
TTGCAGAACAAGGCTTTGCTGACAGGTGAGAGATCACAACAGCAGGTATCGACAAGCATAAAGCCGATGCTAGTGTATGCTGAAGATGGTTCAACAGATAGCACAGTGAAGAGTTTCTACTCCAAACTTAAGCTTGCACCTGGTTCAGATCCGGTCAAGTTCGATGAGATGTTGATGGAAGTCTCTCTGAAGAACGCGAATTACGATTACACTTACAATTCCACGGCGGATTGTGAGAATAATGTGCCTACATACAACAGTACGGCGAAGGAAGGTTTTGCAGTGGATTACCTTATAACCGGTTCCCAGTTCGAGGAAGGTTACCTCCAGAGAGGCGACATAGCAAAGCTGTGCTTCCAGACCAAGAGGAACGTCTCTGAGGACGAGACCATCGAGATCAGGATGGTCCCTAAGATAGGCAATCCGGCGGTTGTTACGACAGCAATGCCAGATATAATCTCTGAAGAGAGGATTACAGTATTCCCATAATTTGGGAACTTATTTTTTATTATTTCTATGATCCTTACAGATAGTGTATTAAAGTTTTCTTTTGTTTTTCTGCTCTTATTTATGCCGAGAATGATGTGATTTATTTCTGGTTTTTAGGAACTTTTAAATATTAGTTGTGCATAGATTAATATATATAAAACTATAAGAGGGTGGTTAAATATGAGAAAAAAAGCTGAGATGGGTATAGGAACCCTGATAATTTTTATAGCAATGATCCTTGTCGCTGCTATAGCTGCAGGTGTTCTTATCCAGACCGCATCGTCCTTACAGAACAAGGCTTTGCTTACAGGCGAGAGATCACAACAACAGGTATCGACGAGCATAAAACCGATGATGGTGTATGCTGAAGATGGTTCGACGAACAGTACTGTTCAGAGCTTCTTCTCCAAACTGAAGCTTGCACCCGGATCAGATCCGGTCAAGTTCGAGGAGATGTTGATGGAAGTCTCTCTGAAGAACGCGAATTACGATTACACTTACAACTCCACAACTGATTGTGATACGAACCAACCTGCGTATGAGGATGGTTTTGCAGTGGATTACCTTATAACCGGTTCCCAGTTTGAGGAAGGTTACCTCCAGAGAGGAGACATAGCAAAGCTGTGTTTCAAGACCAAGAGGAACGTCACTGAGGACGAGACCATCGAGATCAGGATGGTCCCTAAAATAGGTAATCCGGCAGTCGTTGCAACAGCAATGCCTGACATAATCTCTGAAGAGAGAGTTACAGTATTCCCATAAATGGGAACTTATTTTTTTATTATTTCTGAATTTCTGTTCTTCTTTTCTGTATCATGATGTTTTTTTCCGCTTATTTCTTGAGCTTACCGAAACATTTAAATAGGAATACAAATGAATATTAATCATAAGAGTTGGTGGGTGGTTTATATGAGAAAAAAAGCTGAAATGGGTATAGGTACCCTTATAATCTTTATAGCGATGATCCTTGTTGCTGCTATAGCTGCAGGTGTTCTTATACAGACTGCATCGTCGTTGCAGAACAAGGCTTTGCTTACAGGCGAGAGATCACAACAGCAGGTGTCGACGAGCCTGAAGCCGATGCTCATCTATGCGGAGAACGGTTCAGGTTCGAATCATGCTGTGGATACTTTCTATACGAAAGTTAAAGTCGCGCCCGGCTCTGATCCGGTAGCTTTAGGGGATCTTCTGGTGGAGATGTCTCTGGAGAATGCTTCTTATGATTACGGTTACAATTCAACTCTGAACTGTGATACAAACTTACCGTCAGGAGCTGAGGATTTCGCTTCAGAATATCTTATAAAGGGTTCAAGGTTCGAGAGCGGTTATCTCCATTCTGGGGATATTGTAAAGCTGTGCTTCAAGACAGGAAGGAACATTACTGAGGACGAGACTCTGGAACTGAGGATGGTTCCGAAAGTGGGCAATCCTACGTTGATAGAGACGGCTATGCCTGATTATATAACTCAGAAAAGGGTCGTTGTATTCCCATGAAAGAAGGTGTTAATAATGGCTAAGAAAAAAAGAGTGAAATCTCATGTACTAGAGAAAGTGATTGGTGTGCTGATGGTACTCTTCGGAGTCGCAGCATTGTATGTTTTTGCCAATGCTAAGTTCGGCAACAGTTCTATCGGCTATGAGTCAGTGGCGATCATAGAGATCCTGTTGATCGTGGTGTTAGCGATACTTTCTCAGACATTGGTACTGATCAAGATCTATGACCAGCATCAATGATTATTTTCTTTTTCTTTCCTAAAATTTATATTTCTCTTCTCTTATCCTGAGTAGATGGTCTATTATAAGGAGCAGCCAGAGAGCAAAGAGGATCTACTGAATATACTGAATCCGACTGTGAAGGAATGGTTCTTCTCTAAGTTCGCGGATTTCAGCCTGCCGCAGCGCTATGGAGTAATGGAGATCCATTCGAGGAACAATGTTCTTGTTTCTGCCCCTACCGGCGCGACAAAGACGCTTACTGGTTTTCTTTCTGTCATAAATGAGCTTGTTGATTCTGCTGAGAAGGGTAAACTCGAGGACAAGGTTTATTGTGTCTATGTGAGTCCACTGAAGGCGCTGAATGAAGACATCAGGCATAACCTGCTGAAACCCCTTGAGGAGATAAGCAGGATTGCAGGCAGGGATCTGGGCATCAGAGTGGGTGTAAGGACAGGAGATACATCCCAGGCAGAGAAGTCAAAGATGCTGAAGAATCCTCCTCATATATTGATAACCACTCCTGAGTCCCTTGCTATTCTCCTTTCCACAGCCAAATTCAAAGACAACATGAAAGGTGTTGAATGGTGTATAGTGGATGAGGTGCATTCTCTCGCTGAGAATAAGAGAGGGGTTCATCTGTCTTTAAGTCTGGAAAGGCTCAGCCGGCTGTCAAGCTATGTTACCAGAGTGGGTCTTTCTGCCACAGTCGCGCCTCTTGAGGAGATAGGTAAATACCTGGCCGGTTATGAGAATGGAGAGGAGAGGGACTGTAAGATAATAGATGTTCAGTTCATAAAAGAGCTGGATCTTAAGGTATTAAGTCCTGTATCGGATCTTATAGATACATCACATGGACAGATGCATGAGAAGATGTATGAACAGATACATGATCTCATAAGCTCTCATAAGACCACTTTGATATTCACGAATACAAGGTCTGCCACCGAGAGGGTCGTCAGTAACCTGAAAGAGAAATATCCTGGGCATTACGGGGAGAATATAGGTGCTCATCACGGTTCTTTGGCTAAAGAGATAAGGCATGATGTAGAGAAGAGGATGAGAAACGGCGATATTAAGGTAGTCGTCAGTTCCACTTCCCTCGAGCTAGGTATTGATATTGGCAATATAGATCTTGTTATACTCCTTGGTTCTCCCAAATCTGTTGCCAGAGCTATACAGAGGTGCGGCAGGGCAGGTCATCAACTCCATAAGAAGACTAAAGGGAGGATCATGGTTCTTGAGAGAGACGATCTTGTTGAATGCAGTGTGATGATGAGGGATGCGATGAACAAGAAGATAGACAGGATACATATTCCCGGTAATTGTCTTGATGTCCTCGCTCAGCAGATATATGGTATAGCTATAGGCGGGAGGATAAGCTATGACGAGCTCCTGGCTATGGTCAGGGGGAGTTATAATTTCAGGGATCTCGAGGAGAAGGATTTCAAACAGGTCGTGGATTATCTTGCAGGTGTTTATTCCTCTCTCGAGGACAGGCATGTGTATGCTAAGATATGGCATAACGAAGGTATGATCGGGAAAAGGGGGAAGATGGCCAGGGTCCTTTATATGACCAATATTGGTACGATCCCTGATGAGACTTTCGTGAAAGTTAAGATAGGCGAGAATATCGTGGGTCATATAGACGAAGGCTTCCTCGAGAAGCTTAAGAGGGGCGATGTCTTTGTCCTCGGAGGGGCGAAGTATGAGTTCCTTTATGCCAGGGGCATGACTGCTCAGGTAAGAGCGACTGTGGACAGGCCTCCCACGATACCGAACTGGGTCTCCGAGATGCTCCCTTTGAGCTTTGATCTCGCTATGAATATCCAGAGGTTCAGGAGGCTCGTGAATGAGAAGTTCGATTACAAGCTTAGCAAGAAAGAGATAATGGATTTCATACATGATTATCTCTATGTAGATAAGAACGCTGCTGATTCCCTCTACAGATATTTCAAGGAACAGTATAATTATTCTTTGATACCTCATGATAAGAGGATCGTGATAGAGCATTTCGTTGATGAGAACACGAGGATGATTGTCTTCCATACCCTCTTCGGGAGGAGAGTTAATGATTGTCTCAGCAGGGCAGTCGCTTTCGCTGTCTCGAGGATAGAGCATAAGGATATGGAGATTGGCATCTCGGATAATGGTTTCTATCTCAGGTCTCACAAGAAAGTGAATATAATGAGAGCAGTGAAGATGCTCCGTTCTGATAAGCTTGAGCTTCTCCTTAAGGCGGCTATCGACAAGACCGAGGTGCTTAAGAGGAGGTTCAGGCATACAGCTACGAGAGCATTGATGATCTTACGTAATTATCGGGGTAAGTCTAAGAAGGTGGGCAGGCAGCAGGTCAGCTCGATGATCCTGATGAATGCTCTTAAGAGGATAGATCCCGATTTCTCGATCCTTAAGGAGGCAAGGAGGGAGGTTCTTGAGGACCTCATGGACATAGAGAGCACAAGGAAGGTGCTTAAGATGATAGAGAACGGGGAGATGAAGATCGAGGAGGTCAACAATCCTGTGCCTTCGCCTTTCTCTTTCAAGATGGTGCTTCAGGGGCATACTGATTATATGAGGATAGAGGATAAGGTTGATTTCCTCAGGAATATGCATAAGATGGTCCTTGCGAAGATAAGCACTAAGAAAGGGGTTACGAAAGAGGATTTTTCAGAATTTGATTATCATGAGCAGTGGGAGAAGGAAGAGAAGGAGAAGTTTGATGAGGTCAAGGAGAAAGAGCATGAGCTCAAGCTTCAGGCCGGCAATCTTTCTCTGCCTGCCTATATTAAGGAAGAGCTCTTCGAGCTTATAGAAGGGGGAGAGATGAGAGAGGATGTCGCTGAAGAGCTCGAAGGGATGAAGGATAAGATAGAGGAAGAGTGGCCTGAAGCTATAAGGCAGTTTGTTTTTGAAAAGATATTTAAATAATAACTTCTGTATTTAGGTATATGATAAAAGAGGTGGAATTTCG
>JBNJDG010000053.1:0-6100 GCA_051819665.1 Nanobdellota archaeon | reverse complement strand
TCAAAGCCTTTCATAATGAAGGCGCAGACAGCTTAAGGTGATTAATGATGGCTAAGAAAACGAAAAAGAGGATGACTCAAGCTGAAGAGTTTGAGATAATGAAGTTAGTATTCGATAAGTTCCTGTGGCTGGGCATCTTTGTCCTGGGTTACGGGTTCTTCTCATTGGTGACAGGGAAATACTTACAGGAAGGCGTTTCCTTCATTGTGGCAGGAGCGATAATCCTTATTCTCTTCATGTGGATACTCGTGAGAGAATATGAGGTACTCAAGTGAGGTGTTATGATGAGAAGCATTTATCTTATTTTATTTTTATCAATATTTCTTCTATTGGCCGGTTGCGGGGAAGAGCCCGAATGCGAGACTGCGGCTGATTGTACGGCAGGAGAATGCTTTGATGCTTCCTGTGATGACGGGAAATGCACGAAAAGTCCTGTGAAAGATTGCTGCGGAAACCAGATGTGTGAAGATGATGAGAACGAATGCACATGCTCTGAAGATTGTGGTGAATGCACGATAAATGCTTCTCAAGAATACTTTGAAGCTAAATGCCTTGATGATGATAGTTGTGTGATGGATGTAAAGAAGGATGAGATGTCTTCTCAGGAGACTTCCAAGAAGCTTGACCTGAGGGATCTCGAAATAATGACCACAGCAGCTTATGATTCTCCATTCAATGTGAAGAAGTCACTGTTCGATTTTGAATTCGAGCTTGTTGATGTGGACAAGGGGGTTACGGATATAGAGATCACCAAAGTAAAGTTAAGATCCAAAGAAGACAGGTCATCTTTTACTCTTGGAGAGAAGGATGTCGAGAAGAGACTCTGGCCTTCAGGTTCTTCCATAAAGGAGGAAGTATATGTTGATAAGTCAATGGGAGAGAAAGTGAAGGAATATCCTGTTGATGCAGTAGTGAATTATCAGTACAAGGATGATGGTGACCTGAAAAGGGACAGCGAGGATTTCGAGATCAAGGACAGGAGAGACCCCCTCAAATTCCTCAATCCGGACAGAGAGTATGAATGTGTTGAAGAAGAGTGTGATGATGGCAATCCGGGGACAAGAGATAGTTGTATAGAAGGCACTGCTTTCTGTGAGCATGAGCCTATTCCCGGAGCATGCGGGAACTTTAAGTGTGAGTCTTCTGAGAGCAAATGTACTTGTTCGAAGGATTGTGGCCCCTGTGAGGGAGATCAGGGTGACTATCTCCAGTTCACTTGTAACAAGAAGAACAATTGTGTTACAGAGCTGAGGAAGGAGAAATCAGAGAAAAAGCCCTATGATACAAAGGAATCTGCTTATTTTAAGCTCACCACCAATGCAGCCATAAATAACCCGATAGACCCTGAGAAAGATAAGGTTGACCTTACAATGACACTTGAGGATAAGGACGAGGACGCTGTCCTGCCTCTAGAGATCAAAGGGGTTACAGTGACAGATGGAGATAATACCCTTGCAGATGAGTCTTTTAGTTCAAATAACAAGCTTTCGGAAGTTTACGATACCCTGAGTTTCAGCATACCCTTTGATTTCAGTATAAGCGAGTATGAGAAAGAGGCCACTCTTAGGATCAAGGTAAATTATGAGATAGATTATAAGAGGAATGAAGAGACGAATACGAAGAGAGATTCCTTTGATTTCGACACAGAACAATTCACTATGGTAAAGGTCGGTTAAGATGGATAAGAGAGCAGCTATCCAGGTCTCGGTGAATATGCTTGTTGTAATTATCATAAGCATAGTTGTCCTTGGGATGGGCTTTACATTGGTCAACAGGATGATGAGCAGTGGTGAGGAGAATATAAACCAGGTTGATGATCGGCTCAAGAACCAGATAGAGTCCACATTGAGGGAAGACAGTAAGCCGGTGACCATTCCTGTTGTCCAGAAGACAATCAATAAGGATAATGTAGGCACTTTTGCCGTCGGTGTCCTTAATCTGGATGATAGTGATAAGTTCATTGTTGATGTAGAGTACGATACTGGTTATACAGAAGAGGGTGATGAAATCATAGACACCTCTCCGAAGGTCATACCTACCATGGATCTGTATAAGGAAGTGGAGGTAGGAAATAACGAAGCAGAGACTTTCTCTGTTCCGATAGAGGTGCCTCCTGAAGCAGAATCAGGAGAATACATCTTCAATGTCTATATCTGTTCGGGTTCAGGTAGTTGTGATGGAGACACGCCTACAAATGATCTCTACGACAACAACCTCCACAAACTCTATGTGAAGGTTCCATGATTTTTCTTCTGATCAGTATGTATTCTATACATAATGTATGAGAAACATAAAAAATAGCTTAAAGAGCTCCGCAGAGCTCCTTCAGCACTCTCTCAGGATCTTCCGCTTTGGTCACTCCCGAAGCCAGGAGAACGCCTTTAGCTCCTAGTTCCAGAGCCTTGGATACATCCTCCTTCGTATGCACACCTGCCCCTACAAGTACAGGACAGTTAATTTTCTCGACCGAGTCCTTCACAAGCTCCGGCTTTGAACTGCTCACAGAGACTTTTCCTCCGATAAGCTCGGGAGGCTCTACAGCTATCACATCGGGCCCGTAACCACTCATTTTACTCCCTTTCTCAGCGTCTTCTGCACAGACAATCGTGAAAAGGCCTATCTCTTTCGCCCTCTCTATCCTCGTTTTAACCTCTTCCTCAGCAAGTTTATGCTCTGAATGGTTTATAAGAGTCCCTTCAGCTCCTGCTCCCTTCAATGATTCAGGAAGTATGAAGCCAGTATTAGAGCCATAATCTATATCATCTATGTGCTGTCCGAAGACTGGTATAGAGACATTCTCTTTTATACGGAAGATATCTGCAGCCTGTGCAGAAACAGCAATATTCTTGCCTGTCTCATGATTCACTTTCTCGCATATCTTTGCCAGCTCTACCGCTTCTTTTCCTGTTCCTGATTTGTAAGTCTTGAGGTTCACTACGATCATCGGAAATTCCATCTTATCACCATACGAATATTCTTAACAGCAATATTTAAATAGATTTCCTTTATAACAGTTCCCATGGCAAAGCGAACAGTTATCACGGCGGCATTACCATACGCTAACGGAAGCATCCATATTGGGCATCTGGTGGAGTATATCCAGTCTGATATCTTCACAAGAGTCATGAAATTATTGGGTGAGAAAGCCATATTTTGCTGTGCTGATGATACCCATGGGACGCCTATAGAGATAAAGGCGCATCAGCAGGGCATAACACCTGAGGAGCTTATCGAGAAATATCACAAGGAACATTTCCAGGACTTCAGGACCTTCTCCATATACTTTGACAGTTATTATTCAACCAATAGTGAGGAGAACAAGAAGTACAGTGACCTTATCTTCAACAGGCTCAATGAGAGAGGACTTATATATACAAAGGATGTTGAGAATTTCTTTGATGAGGAACTACAGAGGTTCCTTCCAGACAGGTTTGTGAAAGGGAAATGTCCGAAATGCGGTGCAGAGGACCAATACGGGGATGTATGTGAGAAATGCAATTCGACATACACACCTGTCGATCTCCTTGAACCCTTCTCTGTCTTAACAGGAAAGAAGCCAGTGAGGAAGAAGTCTAAACATTATTTCTTTAAGCTCAAGTCTCTCGCCGGAAAGCTTGATGAGTGGCTGAAGAATAATGAGAACCTTCAGCCGGAGATAAAGAATTATGTGAGGAACTGGATCAAGGAGGGTCTGGAAGACTGGGATATCTCGAGGGATGGCCCTTACTTCGGTTTTAAGATACCTGGGGAGGAGAACAAGTATTACTATGTCTGGCTTGACGCTCCGATAGGTTATATCTCAAGTACGGAGAAATATTGTAAAGATAACGGAGAGAATGTAGAGGATTACTGGAACAACAGCGAGGGGAGGATAATACATTTCATAGGGAAGGACATCATATATTTCCACCTTCTTTTCTGGCCGGCGATGCTGATGGAAGCCGGCTTTAACCTTCCAGATGACATAGTTGTCCACGGTTTCCTGACGATCAATAAGGAGAAGATGTCCAAATCGAGAGGAACTTTCCTCACTGCCAAGCAGTTCGCTGAGAAGGCGGATCCTGAATTCCTCAGGTTCTATTATGCCGCTAACCTTACCAGAAGACTGGAGGACCTTGATCTCGACCTTGAGGATTTCAGGAACAGGATCAACAACGAGCTTGTAGGGAATGTCGCTAATTTCATATACCGTGTTTTCTCATTCACCAACCGATTCTTCGACAGCAAGGTAGTGGATGTTGAGATGCCTGCAGAGGCAAAAGAACTTACAGATAAGGCAGTTGATTATTACAGGAAGTATGAGTTCAGGCAGGCGATCAATACTATGCTGGAGCTGAGTGCTTTCGGGAACAGGTACATGCAGGAGAACGAGCCCTGGAAGAAAGTGAAGGAAGACAGGGAAGAGGCTCACAGGGTCCTGAGCGTCTGCGTCAATATAGCGAAGAATGTTATAGCTTTACTCAAGCCGGTCATGCCTTATAAGACAGATAAGTTCGAGGAACAGCTCGGTATGGAGACTGATCTGAAAAACCCCGGAAGTATAGGTGAGCACAGCATAAACAAGGCGAAGATAATCCTTAAGAGGATAGAGAAGCTTGAGTTTGAGGATCCTCTCTCGGCCATCAATCTCAAGACAGCCAGGATAATGTCTGTAGAGAAACATCCTGAAGCTGACAAGCTCTATATGCTCAGGATAAGCCTGGGTTCTGAAGAGAGGCAGCTTGTGGCTGGACTGAGGTACCATTACAGAGAGGAAGAGCTCAAAGGGAAGAATATAGTCATAGTCTCTAATCTCAAACCTGCTAAACTGAAGGGAAGGAAAAGCGAGGGTATGCTCCTTGCAGCATCAAAGGATGATAAGGTAAAGGTAATAGATCCAGGGGAGGTAGAACCAGGCACACAGGTCAAGTTTGGCGATGTGGAACCTAAAGAGAAGAAGCTCGATATAAAGGAGTTCTTCAGGCATAAGATCACTGTATCTGAGAAAAGGATAAGGTCTTCAGGAAGAACACTCAAGATAAACGGTAAAGAGCTGAACGTTGATATGCCCGATGGGTCGAAGATAAGCTAAAATTTAAATATAAGGGATATTCTGTCTGGAGAAAGAGGTGATTCATAATAGCTAAAGGACAGTTTGCCGTCGAACATCTGGCTGTGATAGGATTTTCAATGCTGGTCCTGATACCAGTGATACATATGTTCTATACGTATTCTACTGATCAGACTGACGATCTTATTGTACAGAGGATAGAGAAGATAGGGAACGAGATGATCGATACTGCAGAGACTGTCTATTACATGGGTCCTCCGGCAAGGGTCACGATAAAGCAGAATTTTCCCGAGAAGATAAAGGATATAAAGATACTTGATGAGGGTAAGCAGATTGTCTTCTATTTCGGTGATAAGAATTCCTCAAGCCCTTTCTTCTCAAATATAAAAATGGACGGCATCTATTATGAGGATATGGACACTAAGTGTACAGACTCGGATATTTATAAGAGTGCATGTTTCACTGAGGGTAATAAGGAAATAAGCTTCATTGCCAATGAGGACAATGTTTCTGTAATGATAAAATGAAAAGAGCTCAAAGTTCGATAGAGTTTTCGCTCGTGATCGGCATAATGGTCATGACGCTTTCTGTTTTCCTTATTTTCCTCAATACCCAGATGATCGAGATGCAGAGGGAGAACAAGTATGCTATCCTTTCAGATATGGGTGAAGTCATAGAGTCTGAGATGGAGCTTGCTAACAGTGTAGAGGATGGTTATACCAGAACCATAAGGCTTCCCGAGACACTTGACGGTTTTGATTATCATATAGGCCTCAGGAATGGCTCTACACTGGGAACTAATTATAGCATCATCACGATGGGTTATAATGAATCAGAGGATCTGGATGTTGGTGATTATGTTTTTTTCCTGGGCCCCAATATCAGCGGTGAGTTTGAAGCAGGGAATAATATAATAGAGAAAGATGATGGCAGGATATATGTCAATAAATCAACCTAAACCGAATTGATTGCACACCTATATTTTTCTTTCGGTGTTTTGTATCCTATACCTTGGTGTAATCTTACATTATTGTATATTCCAACGAACTG
>JBNJDG010000052.1:0-6426 GCA_051819665.1 Nanobdellota archaeon | reverse complement strand
CATATACCCTACAGGGGCCTTAGCGAAAGTAGAGGGGAAGAGGTTCAAGGTCTATGATCTCATTGTGAGAAGGTTCATGGCTACCTTCGGTGAGCCTGCCAAGAGGCAGACGGTCAAGATAGATGTCAATTGTAATGATGAGCATTTCTTCGCTAAAGGAACAAGGACCTTAGAACCTGGGTGGCACCTGTATTACGGTCCTTATCTGAAGATTGATGAGCAGGAGATGCCTGCCTGTAAGAAAGGAGATGGGGTTATAAACGAGAAAATTAAGCTTCATGCTAAGGAGACTCAACCCCCTAAAAGGTACACACAGGCCTCGATAATCAAGGAGCTCGAGAAGAGGAATCTCGGGACTAAAGCTACGAGGGCCTCAGTTGTTGATACTCTTTACCAGAGGAAATATATCAGGGAGAAGAAGATCGAGGTCACTGATCTCGGGATTAAGACCATAGATACCCTTAAGAAATACTCGCCTAGTATCCTCGATGAGGAACTCACTAAACATTTCGAGGATGAGATGGAAGAGATAAGGAACAGGAAGAAGAAGCCACAGGAGGTCATTGAAGAGGCCAAGAAGGTCCTCAGGGACATATTGGATAAGTTCAAGAAGCATGAGAAGGATATAGGCAATGAGCTCATCTCCGCTTACAGGGAAACCCAACAGGAAGAGAACACTATGGGTGGTTGTCCTCACTGTAAAGGCAATCTTGTCATCAAGAAGGGAAAGTTTGGAAGGTTCGTTGCCTGTGATAATTATCCTGATTGTAAGGCCACGTTCAAGATACCTCAGCAGGGCATGATAAAGTCCCTTGATAAATCCTGTCAGGAATGTGGGTATCCTATGGTCTCTATTATGAGGAAGGGCAAGAAGCCTCAGAGATTATGCATAAATCCGGAATGCCCGGCCAAGAAGACTGAGAAACCGGAAAAGATAGATAAGAAGTGTCCCAAATGCGGGAGCGAGCTAAAGCTGAGAAAGAGCATCTACGGGCAGTTCATAGGCTGTTCGAATTATCCCAAATGCAAGTATACTGAGCAGACGGGCAGTGAGACAGGCAAAGAGGAATAACCAAAGCTTTAAATATGACTTCTTTATCCTTACGGCCGTATGAAACTCCCAAAAACTACTAGAAGGTATTGTCCGTTTTGTAAGAAACATACTGAACATAAGATTACCAGTAATAAGCGTAAGACCGGAAATTCCCTGAAAAGAGGCTCTAAGTACAGGGCAAGGAGCAGGGGTCTTGCAAGAGGTAAAGGGAACCTAGGTAGGTACTCTAAGCCTGCAGTGACCAAATTCAAGCAGACCGGTTCCAAGACAACTAAGAAGACCGATCTGAGATATGCCTGTAAGGAGTGTAATAAGAAACATACCCAGAAATCCGGTTTCAGGGCAACAAAGGTAGAATTCCAGTAAGGGTCTTATATCGAGGTGGATTGTATGAGGAAAATAGGTGAACCATCATCAAAGTTTATCAAGGTAAGATGCACTAAATGTAAGAACGAGCAGGTTGTATTCGGAAAATCCTCTTCTTACGTTGCCTGTCTTGTCTGCGGGGCTACTCTCGCAAAGCCCACCGGCGGCAAGAATAAGGTGAGTGCGAGGATACTTGAGATCTTAGAATAGAAAAATGTTATACCAAAAAGAAGGGATGCCCGAGGAAGGAGAATTCGTGATGTGCCTTGTGACCAAGGTCCAGCATCACTCTGTTTTCGTTAAGATAGAGGACTATGGTAAGACGGGCATGATCCATATATCCGAAATAGCACCCGGAAGGATAAGGAACATAAGAGATTATGTGATGGAAGGCAAGGTTGTTGTCTGCAAGGTCCTGAGGGTGAATGAGGCCAGAGGTCATATAGATCTTTCTCTCAGGAGGGTCAATGAAGGACAGAGGAAAGAGAAGGTCAATGAGAGGAAGCATGAGCAGAAAGCAGAGAAGATAATAGAGTTCGTTGCAGGTAAACTGGGCACGGATAAAGAGGATATATTCAAGAGGATACAGAAGCAGATCTTCTCGAATTATCCGAATGTATTCTCCTGCTTCCAGGATGTTATTAATGATGATCAGGTCCTTGAGAAAATCGGCTTCCCTGAGGACGTGGCTGGTCCGCTCAAGGAAGTCATAAAACAGAGGATCAAACCACCTAGTGTTTCTATTGATGGTAAGATAAGGCTTATTTCTTATAACAGTGAAGGAGTTGAGGACATAAAGGAGATACTCGGGAAAGTTGATGAGAAAGAGAAAGTGTCAGTCTCATATCTTGGTGCTGGTGCGTACAGTTTCTCCCTTACAGACAGTGAGTACAAATCTGCCGAGAAGAGATTGAAAGCCATACTTGATGAGGCTGAAGAGATGAGTGAGGAGAAAGGCTGTCAGTTCTCTTTCGAGAGGGCGGAGTCATGATCCTGAGGTGCAGATCATGCGGTAGTTTCACTTTGCATGAAGAATGCAGCTGTGGTGGTGAGGCAGTGACCCCTCTCCCGCCGAAGTATTCTCCGGATGATGCATATGCATCTTATCGGCGTGAAGCCAAGGAAGAAGAAAGGCGTGAGAAAGGCCTTATATGATTCTTATATGCAAAGATTTATATAATAGTAATACAGAAATTCTTATAATATTATCAATCTTGAGGTGATTGAATGATTCCGAAATTTTACAAGAAAGCACAGACAGCAACAGAGTATATGATAATCCTTGCAGTCGTAATAATAATCGCGCTTATCGCTATAGGTGTCCTTGGCGGCATCCCTGGTATTGGGGGTTCGGCCTCGACTAGGACTTCTTCCGCTTACTGGCAGACTGCGGACATAGGTATAGCTTCGCATTCAGTCTCTACATCTTCGGCTGATGTGACGCTGGTGGTCAAGAATAACATGGAGAATTCGATATCCCTTAATGATTTCAAAGTTTCGGATTCCACAACGGGCGAAGCGATTCACTCCATGAACGAAACAGAAGTCCCCATGAGGGCAGGTACAGAAAAGACTTTCACTGGTGTAGTTAATGACACTAATGGGGACTCAGCAATCTGTGACACACAGGGAGATGATTACACTCTGAATGTCAAGGTGAATTATTCCGATTCGTCTACTGGTGCTACATACATCTTCGATGGAGATGGAAACCAGCTCGAAGGAACATGTGCAAACTAAGAGTTTGCAATTCTTTTTTATTTCTTTAAGGTGATATAGTGAAAAGGGCACAGACAGCTACAGAGTACATGGTGATTCTTGCCGTGGTGATAATAATAGCTGTCATAGTGGTCTCCGCTCTCGGCGGCGTTCCCTCTATAGGTGGTGATGTCCAGTCACGTGCTTCGGAAGCTTACTGGCAGTCTGCCGATATGGCCATCTATGCTTATTCGATGTCCGCTTCAAATGACCATTCTTTAAAGATAAGGAATAATAAGAGGGATCAGGTCAGGATAACCAATATAAACATGACAACTTCTCCTTCCGGAAGTTATCAGGAATTCAGCACAACAGATAAGAAACTAAGTCCCGGCGGGACGCATACTTTTACGAATACGACAGCCTTCGATATATGCACAGATGAGGGGGAAACTTTCAAGGCGAAGGTAAAGATTAACTATGTGGATCAGGAAACAGGAGCAGAGTATGTCTTTACAGGAGAGGAGAACCAGCTTGTTGGGACCTGTGCAAAATAAAAAGATTTATAAATGAAGATATTTCAGAAAATCAAGAGGTGATTGTGATGAGGCGTAAAGCACAAACAGCAACCGAATACATGCTCATTTTGGCAATCGTGATAATTATAGCTTTGATAGTTGCGGGTATTCTCGGACAGTTCCCCGTGATGGGTGGATCAGCGCAGAACAGAGGATCAGCAGCTTACTGGAAATCCGCTGAGATAGGCATAGTATCACATTCGATTTCAATGAGTGAAGAGAATGGAGTTTATATTGAATTCCAGAATAACAGGGCGAACGATATAGAGATCACCAATGTTAAAATAGGTGAGGAAGAGATATTAGACGTCAGCGAGAGTCTAACACTCAATACGGGCGAGTCTAAATCGGAGACAGGAGGAAATGGCTCTGCTCTTTGTAGTGCTCCAGGCGATTCGTACACAGAATCTGTATCTATCGAGTATAAGGACCTGAATAGTGAGAACACATTTGTCTTCGACGGTAAGGGTAATAGACTGGAAGGAACATGTGCTCAGCAGTGAAATGGGAACACATTTTTGGGACAAACCCGGCGCTAAGCCGGGCAAGGCCCCTAATAAAAAAAAAGGGAGAAAGAAGAATTCTGGAAGTTCTGATTCTCAAACTCATGGAAGGATGCCGACGGGCATAGAAGGCTTTGATGGTCTTATCCAGGGTGGTTTGAGGAAAGGTTCTACTGTGCTGGTTGAAGGTGGTGCAGGTACAGGGAAGACAATCTTCTGCACACAATTCATCGTCAATGGTATAGAGAATTACGATGAGAAAGGTGTGATAGTCAGCTTTGAAGAGGAGAAAGATTCATTCTATGATGAGATGAAGGTCTTCGGCTGGGATCTTGCCAAGTACGAGAAGGAGAACAAGTTCAATTATCTCAGGTACAATCCGGAGCAGGTTGAGAAAGTCCTCAGTGGTGGTGGAGGTATCATAAGGGATGTTATAGACCGTATAGGGGCGAAGAGGATCGTCATCGATTCCATCTCTGCCCTGACGATGCTTTATGATGATATCCTGTCCAGGAAGGAAGCCACGCTCAATCTTTTCAAGACCATAAAGAAATGGGGCTGTACAGCCATTGTCATTGGCCAGCCTGAAGGAACAGACAGTAATATAGAGCATCATCCGTTCAATCTCCTTGAGTATGAATGTGACGGTGTTGTGAGGCTCTACAATGTAAGAGAGGATGATTCGAGGAAGAGGAAGATAGAGGTATACAAGATGAGGGGCACGGATCATTCTCCCGAGCTAAAGCCTATGAGGATAACTGATGAAGGCGTTGAAGTGGATGAGGATTAAGCTTTTATATTAGTTGATGGATATATATTATATGAAAAAAAGAGGTCAGACATCAGTTGAAGCAGTCATCATTCTGGCTGTGATTGTACTTTTATTCTCTTTCATCCTCAGTTTCAGGGAGGAAACAGTTTCTGATATAAGGGCGAGCCATAATTCCAAGGTGATAAGCGTCTTTATAGATAAGATCGTCAATAAGGCGGAGAACGTATACCATCAGGGTGCCGGCGCGAGCTCGATAGATTATGTTAAGGTTCCTGCGGGAGTTGAGTTTATAGATTTCCGGAATCACAGCCTTGTTGTCCGCACGGAGCTTTCAGGAGAACAGGATCGCTACAGGAAGACCTCTTTCAATCTTACAGGTGAAGTGCCTGTCGCGAACTCTACTACTGGTTATTGCCTTAATTTCACATCCCATATAGGTCATGTTTCAGTGGGGGTGTATAATGGCAGCTGTTAGATCCCAGACTTCTTTTGAATTCATCGCGATACTTTCCATCGTCCTAATTGTCCTTGTTGTCCTTGTTTCGATGAACAATCAGGTCTTTAATATGCATGATACCCGTGTAACGAGGCTCATGGCGGAAGATACAGTCAATGAGATCCACAAGGCGGCTGAAAATGTCTATAGGGAGGGAGATGGAGCGAAGACCAAGATCTTCCTCAAACTTCCGGGAGGTATAAGTTCCACTTTCATAGGTGATGGTCGGATAAGGCTTAACATAAGCACCAGGACGGGAGGATATGATGTTGTCAGGAAAGTCCCTTTCAATATAACCGGTTCTGTCCTTCCTGAGGATGGCTATTACTGGATCAATGTGACTTCTGAAGACGGCGAGGTGGTCGTCAATGGCTAAGGGCCAGATTACCGTTGAGCTGATAATAATCTCAATAGCTGTATTAGTTCTTTTTGCCGGTATCTTCCATGTGATAAACCTCAGGAATTCTGAGATATACACTACCAGCAATTTTCTTGATGCTAAGGATATGGGGGAGAAGGTAGCTTGGAAGATAAACGAGGCTTATGTTTCCGGTTTCGGTTCGACAAGCTTCATCTATGTGAGGAACACGACTTCTGACGGTACGCCTCTCAATATAACTGTCATGCCTTCCAACAGGCTTGTGAAAGTCGAATGGGAAACCCGTGACAGGAGGTATTACAATGTACCTCTCGTGACTTCGAGTATAGAAGGGGGCAATACTACCCTGACTCAGGGAAGGCTTAATATATCAAACCAAAGGGGTGAGATCCAGCTTGAGCAGTAAGGGGCAGCTCTTCTCTTCGGATCTTGTACTGGCTGTTCTCATCTTCATCATCATCATAATCTCCTCTGCTTGGATATGGGACACGACGAAAGAGAGAATCTACCTTACAGAGTCAAGGAACGAGATGGAATTCCTCTCCGGCAATACGGTCTCTGTGCTCGTCAACACGGTGGG
>JBNJDG010000051.1:0-6510 GCA_051819665.1 Nanobdellota archaeon | reverse complement strand
GATTCCCCACATAAGGACTTTGTCCTTATCATCCTGAGCTCTTTTGTACATGAAACCGAGAAACAATAAGAATGGGCCCACGGGGATTCCCCACATAAGGACTTTGTCCTTATCATCCTGAGCTCTTTTGTACATGAAACCGAGAAACAATAAGAATGGGCCCACGGGGATTCGAACCCCGGACCTATCGGTTAAGAGCCGATTGCTCTGCCAGGCTAAGCCATGAGCCCATAATTCGAGAAGGGGGAGCCGTATCCTTTAAAAAACTTTCTGTATGTGATTCTCCTTTCTGATTAATTTATCCTGTTTTGTATTCTCTCTCCTGTAAGATTCCCATATCTCGGCGGGTTCCACTTTTTTCATCTTAGGAAGTGTAATGGTTTTCCCTTTCAGATTATAGGCAGAATCGAACAGACCTTCTTTTAGTTGAGGGTTATAGTCCATGATCTCCTCTTTCGGAAGACCGAGATGATCTTCCAGTTCGTATCCGTGCACATCATCATGGATTTTTTTTCTCTGGATGTCTTCCAAGTGTATATCGATTGAGAAGTGTTCCCTCATCTTTTTCATCACTTTTATGGAAGCTGCAAGACCTGCATAATAATTCATCGGGGCAAATCCCATATATCTTATGATCTCTGCCTGATCCCTCATACGCCAGTTCCGGAAATACCTGCTGTTCTTTCCTGTGTTATAGGATACAAGCGCAAGAAGCGGTTTTCCCTCGAATTTCCTGAATGCTTCTTTCATATACTTTATATAAGCGTCTGTGGAGCTGTAAGGGTCCATCCTCTCGTCTATGATCCCTTTTTTTATCTCAAGACCATAGTCCTTTGCAGTGCCCTCCATGAACTGCCAGATGCCTTTTGCCCCGGCTTTGGACTCTGCTTCAGGGTCATAGAGGCTCTCGAAGAGCGGCTTTGCGGCAAGATTGAGGGGTATGTTCTCTTCCTTAAACCTCTCCGTTATAAAAGGGAGGTATCTTGAGGACCTGATAAGGCCTTCTTTGACCTCTTGTCTCTTACCATAAGTTATGCCGAATACCTTATCCCATCTGTTGAAAATTCTGCCATGCTTCTCGTGTATGTCCTTCAGGATCCTCCTGTCATATTCCTCAACGGATTCTCTTTCTTTCCTTTCGGGTTTTTTGAAGATATCGAGCTGTTCCAGACAGTTCATCCTGTAGCTTATTATCTTTGAAGTATCGGTAGTGAGATTTTTGTACCAGAAGTCGATCTGTTCACTGAACTCATTGGTGAATTTTTTGTTATAGAAAGTGCTGTCACTGACCACTTCATCAACGATATTATCCAGGGTTCTGCTTGCCTTTTTTTCTGTATCGTGATTGGCTGCAGATGGAGACAAGGTAAGAAGAGATAGTGCTAAGCAGACCTTTTTCATATACTTTGGAGTAAAGGCCAGGTATTTATTTTTTTCAGAAAGATTTAAATATAATTATTCTAATAATAAGGCAATATGGCGAGAAGTAAAGAAGAGGAAAGGATCCTCAACAGGGTTACAGTGACATTATGGATGATAATTTTCCTGATAATAGGCGTGGCCTATATCATCAAGGATTATGTTGCAGGTGGACTGAAAGGAGCGATATTCGGTGCCACTTCGATTGTTACCCAGGTTTATGTGACGAATCCTGATTATGGGTCGATTGTTTTCCTGCTTGCTTTCATCGGCAAAGTGCTCATCATATACATAGTTTACATATTGATCAAATTGTTCAGTGAAGGTCTTTTCGTGAGATCGTTAAAGGAGGGGAAAAATATGAAAGATATAAAGAGTCTCAAGGATCACTACATAATATGCGGTGCAGGAAGAGTAGGTAAGAATGTTGCGGATGACCTCAAGGGTAAGCCTTTTGTGATCGTCGATAAGAGCCCTGAGAGGGTAGATATGCTTAAGAAGAAAGGTATCCTTGCTCTAGAAGGGGATTCTCTGGATGATTCTGTGCTGAAGGAAGCGGGGATTGACAAGGCCAAGGCCCTGATCTCATGCCTCAAGAATGATGGAGACAATATCCTTCAGATAATCGTTGCTAAGAAGGTGAATGATAAGATAAAAGTGCTTTCGAGAGCATCGAATGAGAAGTTCGTTGATAACCTCAAACACACAGGTGCCGATGAGATAATCATTCCTGAGGTGATCGGCGGTAAGAAAATAGCCGAGAAGGCCCTGAATATGTAACATTCTGTTTTAATAGTTTTTTTCTTAATCTTTAATGGTTTATACTCAGAAAGGGATTTAGGATAACATATAGAGAAAAAAATATCTAATTGCCGCTATCAGTGAAGAGGTAATGTTTTTCCTTTCCTGAAAGCTCGTTGATTATCCTCTTTACCAGGGCTTCTTCTACCTTTGGGAGGAGCTTGATCCTTTCTTTCATATCCTGCAGGCTCTCAAAAGGTTTATCTCTCCTGGCTTCGATTATCTCCCACATATGCTTCTTTCCTAAGCCCGGGAGGAGTTCAAGCTGATGCATCCTTGTAGAGAGAGGCCTTGAATTATTGAAGAAATCCACGAATTTCTTTTCGTTCTTCTTGATTATGTCCTTTATCACATACTTCAATTCACTATTCGCGGTCTGAGTAAGCTCTTCCGGCTTTAGCCTGCCTTTTATATGATGGATCTTTTCTCTCTTCCCATCACCAATATATGTTTCCTGGTAAGGCTGGAGAAATACACCTTTCTTGGGTATCAACTCTAAGAGAACGAAACGCTCCTTGCCTATAGCTTGAGCTATTGGAGTCTTCAAAGTTTCATTATCCTTCTTGAGCGGGTAACCGTTCGGCAGAAAATCAAGCGTAACGGCCCACTCTTCTCTAATGTTATGAGTCATAATACCCCCTGATAGAATCCTGTGGATACTAGTATTTAAATTTAACTGAACTCCTTCACCACAGAAGCTATTTTCTTAAGATTATCCTGGCTTATGGTTATAGGATATGCCTCAAGAACTACTTTCACATCATCTTTAGTAGTGGGCATGATATCGATTATCTTTTTTATGTGTTTGTCCTTAAGCCGGGGGATCTCTAATTCAGAAATCTTCTTGTAGAGGTCTTCGGATTTCTTCTTGCTTAGTTTGGTAAGCCTCTTAAGATAATCCTCTGTCTTATTGGCCCTGAAATTAAGCTCTTCATCCCTTTTCTTTATCCTGCCGAGCTCTACCTTGAGCTCCGCCATGGTTATCGGCTTTTCCTCAATTATCTTGGGTGAAGCCATATTCATTCCTCCCTTTTAAGATGTACAGGATGCACAATAAGGGACTTATCTTTGTTCCCGTCTGTAATCATAACTTCATAGCATTCTCCTTTCTTCCTGTTCACAATGCCCTTCTTCCCGTAGAACCTTGGTAGGAACATCCCTTTCTGGAAGGTTGGATCTGCAAGGAGCTTTACATTATCTCCTTCTTTGAGAGACTGGAAGTATTTGGTTATGCTGAATTTCCCTTTAGTCTTGTGACCTTTTTTGAGCTTATACCTGCTTTTCCTTCTGAATCCGCCTATTCTCTGGACCATTAAATTCACCTGCTCTGAGGAGATAAACTGCTCATATTTAAATCCTTTGGAAAAATTTATTAACTTTCACCAGAAGAATATTTATATGGTTGATGGCTCGAAAGTTATAAGTTCGATAAGGGAAGCTCTGGACTATACTGAGAAAGAGAAGAAAAGGCTGAATGGAAGAAAGAAGAAGCTTGATGATTACGAGGCTGAACTAAAGAGAAGGGAAGCAGAGCTTGATAGTGAGTTAAAAGGATTCTATGATGAGCTCGAGGGGTTCAATGAGAATAATAAGAAAGGGTTTTTAGATAATTTTTTAAGTTAGTCCCTTTTCTCCTTATGTTATGGCGAGTTTTTGGAAAGAGGTCAATAAGGTAATGAAGGATGCGGATGTTCTCCTGCTTGTACTTGATGCAAGATTCATCCCCGAGACCAGGAACAGGGAGATAGAGGAGAAAGCGACCAAGCCTCTCATCTATGTTATTAATAAATCGGATCTTGTCGGGAAAGAACAGCTGGAGAAGTATAAGAGGATAAAGAATTCTGTCTTCATGTCCTCCACCGAGAAGGATGGTCTCGGAAAGTTAAAGGAGAGGATAATGGTTGCAGCCTCAAAAAATGGGTTAGAAGGGAAGATAAAAGTAGGTGTCCTTGGATATCCGAATGTAGGTAAATCCTCGCTCATAAATGCTTTCAAAGGCAGGAAATCAGCTCCGTCTAGTGCTATGAGCAGTTATACGAAAGCAGTGCAAAAAGTCAGGGTGAGTTCCAGGATCGTCTTCCTTGATACGCCTGGCGTTATACCTTATAAGGATGATGACCACACAAAGCATGCGTTGATAGGCACGATAGATTTCACCCATATAAAATATCCGGATGATGTAGCTATTGAGCTCATGGAGAAATTTCCCGGACAGATAGAGGCATATTACGGTGTTCCTGAACATGAGGACAAGGATGAATCGCTCGAGAAAATTGCCAGAAAGAGGAATATCCTCAAGAAAGGCGCAGAGCCGGATAATAAGAGGATGGCCAGGATGATCATATCTGACTGGCAGAGAGGAAAGATATCCAAAAAGTTTATAAATTCTGGTAGTGGAAATTAAGGTTATGTATGATGTAATAACTGTCGGGAGTGCCACTGTTGATGTATTTGCTCATACGGATTCTGAGCTTATAAAGATTCTCACTCCTAATTCAGAGGAGGACCGTATAGCTTATCCTGCAGGCTCTAAGATACTTATAAAGAACCTTGAGTTCAAGATCGGAGGAGGGGGAACGAATACGGCAGTCTCGTTCTCGAGGCTTGGTCTGGATACAGCTTTTCTCGGGAAGATCGGCAAAGATAGTAACGGGGAGAAGATCAAGGAACTCCTTAGGACAGAGGATATAGATTTCATCGGAAAAGAAGGCAGTGAGAAGACAGGTTATTCTGTGATCCTTGACAGTATAGAGCATGACAGGACGATCCTTACTTACAAGGACTGTAATAATGGTTTTTCATGGAATGAGGTCTCCAAATCGGCCCTGAAAACGAAGTGGTTCTACTTCTCCTCAATGATGGGAAAATCGCTTGAAACACTGAAAAAGCTGGCTGATCATGCAAAAAAGAACAATATAAAAGTCGCTTTCAATCCCAGTAATTACCTCATAAAAGAGAATTATGAAGATGTAGTGAAGATACTCTCGAATACTGATGTTCTTGTGTTTAACATGGAAGAGGCGAAACTTCTTTGTAAGGATTATGATGTGAAGACCCTTCTTGATCTCTGCCATCAATTCGGTCCTGGTATTGTGGCGATAACAGATGGTTCAAAGGGCTGTTATGCATCTGACGGAGAGAATAAATATCGTGTGAAGGCTCATAATATAAAGGTAAAGGAGAGTACAGGGGCTGGCGATGCTTTTGCTTCCACGTTCGTTACTGGCATAGTGAAGGGTCTTGGTGTAAAGGAATCCCTTGATCTGGGGATGGTGAATGCTGAATCCGTCATAAGGAATATAGGTGCAAAGGAAGTGTTGCTTGATTACAGTACAGCTTCGAAAAAGAGGAAGAGAAGGCCGCATAAGGTCGAGATGATCAAATGAGGTATGTCTTCGTTATCCTGGTGCTGGTTTTGCTTGTAGGGTGTCTGAGTCCGGGGAAGAGGCTTAATATAAAGTGTCATGATGAGGTGAATATTTATCTGGATGGCCCGATCTATAATAATGGAGACTTATGCTATAATGATCAGGGGAAGATAGATTTCATAGTCATGAACAGGGATGATGCGAATATTTATGGGTTTAAGGTTGATATCATAGGGACAGGTACCAATACAAACGCTACTTTCAGGCGTAAGATGCTCACTGGGGACACGATGCCTGTTACGATGAACGTACAGATGAGTGAGCTTAAGGAGATAAGGAGGATAGAGGTATATCCTATTGTTAAGATGGAGAACACCACAAGAGTATGCAGGACAGCTAGACAGCCTTACAGGGATATAGGGAGGTGTCTCTGAATGGATGAACTCAAGTACAGGCTCATGCTTGTGCAGGCGACAGAGGATGATCCTCTCGAGAATGCTCATATGCTCATGGAATTGAAGAAGAAATATGATGAGCTTGATGTTAAGATGTCTGATAAGATGAAGGCTTATATCAAGGACAGGGTAGTGGACATATCCAAGAAACTTTCAGATACTCTCTCGGAGAAAAAGAAGAAATATAATGAATTGATACAGCAAGTTACAGGAGAGAATAATAAAGAGAGTAATGAGGATAAGATCTTTTCAGAAGAGGACATAAAGAAATTCTTAGAGAAAAAAAAGAAATGATAAAACAGGATCAGACCTTGAAAGAGTCAACAACATTCTTAAGCTCATCCGCTTCTTTTGACAGCTGCTGGGAGGTCTCTGCTACCTGATCCATGGAGCTTTTCACCTGATCTATTGAAGAGTTAACTTCTTCAGATTCGGCAGCGTTCTCCTCGGCAACGGAGCTAATATCC
>JBNJDG010000050.1:0-6528 GCA_051819665.1 Nanobdellota archaeon | reverse complement strand
TATTGAAAGGCCATACAAGCCCGAGTAGAGAGGCATCCACCCTTTTGTCATCTATCTTCCCCGTGCTTCTCCTGAAGTATCCTTCCTGTTCGAGTATCTTATCTTTCATCTCTCTGGCAGTCTCTCTCCATCTCTTGTCCGGGATGAGCTCATCAGCGCATAGAAGGCCTCTTGCGCATGCTGCCAAGGAATAAGTGAAATCGCCTTTCAGGTCGGGGAAACAATGCCTTTCTTCCCAGAGGTCTTCAGTAATCAGAGTGAAATGATCCTTTTTCCATATTTTACATAAACCATCGGCTGTCTTCCTTATGAGCTCCTTATCAATGAACCCCCATCTCTTATAGTAATCATAGGCTATGATCAGGATGCTTCCGGTCTGGTCAGGCTGGAATTCCTTCCCGTACCTTTTACCATTGAGCCTGTAATTCTTGTAGAAAAGCCCTCCCTGCTTCCATCTCTCGGCCCTTTTACACCATCCCAGAAAGTTCCCGAAGTCGAGCCCTGCTGAGTTGGCCGCTTTCATGATGTACATCGCATCCCTCGGCCAGACATACTTGTAATATTTAGCCTCTTTCGGATAATAGTTTTTTGTTGAGTTGGAAGCTACGATGCCGCCATTGATATAGCAGTCAGAAAGCACTTGTTTAGAGCTCTTTTCCAGGTCCATACAGGACAAGTTTCAAAATAAATTTAAATCTCTTTCCCTATCTATAATATATGGAAGCATCTTATTATGAGAAGAAGGAGGATGGAAAGGTAAAATGCATGCTTTGCCCGAGAGGCTGTATTGTTCCATGTGGGGGGAAAGGATTCTGTAAGGTGAGGCATAATGATGATGGGAAGCTACTGAGCAGTGTTTATGGTAAAGCTGTATCCGCAGGCATAGATCCTATAGAGAAAAAGCCACTGTTCCATTTCTATCCCGGGGCGAAGGTCCTGAGTTTCGGAACAGTAGGATGTAATCTCCGATGCAAGCATTGCCAGAACTGGGAGATATCCCAGAGAGGCGAAGGGGGTGAGGACCTCCTCCCTGAGAAGATAATCTCTATAGCGAAAGAGAATGGTGTCTCGATGATCGCAGCTACGTATAATGAACCCACTATATTCTTCGAGTATATGCTCGAGACTTTCAGGCTTGCCAAGAAAGAGGGGATGAAGACCGTTGTGGTCAGCAATGGTTACATCAATGAAAAACCGATGGAAGAACTGCTTGGATATGCGGATGCTTTCAATATAGACCTTAAGGGTTTTGATGATAAGTTCTATGAGAAGATCTCCCTCGGTCATCTCAAACCTGTCCTGGAGAGGATGAGGCAGATCGTGAATGCGGGAAAATGGCTCGAGATAACAAACCTCATAATTCCCGGTCATAATGATGAAATGGATAAGATAAGGGAGATGTCCTCCTGGATAAAAGAGAATCTTGGTAAGGATTTCCCTGTGCATTTCACCGCTTTCTATCCGTGTTATGATATGCAGGATGTTCCTCCAACAGATCTGGATACTCTGGAGAAAGCTCATCAGACTGCCCGTGAAGAGGGGCTTGATCATGTATATCTCGGCAATATAAGATCGGAGAAAGAAAGTACTTTTTGCCCTTCATGTAATGAGTTGATTATAGAAAGAGAGGGTTATCTGATAAAGAATAAAGGGAAAAAATGCCCCTCGTGCGGGCATGAGATCATCGGCCGTATCCGAGGTGATACTTCCCCGAATTCCTGAAGATAACCGCCCCTCTGAACTCTCCTGTCAGGCTATCCAGGTTTTTCCCTTCGATAAAACCGTTATACATCATGAAATCCCTGTTTTCAGAGGTCCCCGGGAGAGGCTTCACAGGTTCTCTCCTTAGGAGATAGCTTTCCTCGCCGTTCTTTATCTCGAAGCTTTTCCCTATCTCCTCCTTCTCGATGAGTTCAAATTCTTTCCCTGTGGTTTTCTCCAGCATGGATCTTATGGCCTCCGGCAGGATCATATAACCGGGTCTTTCTCCGGCACTACTTTTGTTGCCCTTATTGTCAACCACGTTCCAGTCCATAAGATAAGCTATGTCGTTCTTTTCCATCATGATTACCTTAATTCGAAATCAAAAACCCGTGTGAATTTCTCGGCAATCACTTTGTTATCTATGTCCCTCAGGACCTCTTTGGCATAGCAGTGAGGACAGACGCTCATCTCCTCGCCACATTTCATACATCTAATATCAGATGGTGTCTTTGGAAGCACGTCTGCTGTATCAGCTGCTCTTTCTGCTATGCTCTCGTCGAAGTCCGCAAGCCACGAATTGACCTCTTCCTGGAGGCAGTGCTTGCACAGTGGGTTTGTTATTGCCTCATCGCATAACAAACATTCGGGGACCAATTTTCTCACCTCGTTGGTTTTTTCAGGCCCGGCAATATAAGTCAGAACTCTCCGCTTGTATTGCCCAGGCCCGTTTTTTTTTGGGACACTCAGCAATACAAGTGTTTGGACATAAAATTAACTACCTCGATCAGCATTACTGGTCTGAAGGTAGTTGTCATGTCCATAATTTAGAATTGATGCATGATTGGTATTTAAGTGTTGCGACAAAAAATTACATCTTTTATTCCTTTTTGAATAATCTGGAACCAGAATGGACAAGATTTTCCGGATTCATAAATATCTCTCATACTCTTTAAAGAACTTATTGAATGTGTCTTCTATCTTTTTGAGGAGGAATCTTTCGAGTTTTTCTTTATGTTCGTTATCGTAAGCTTCAAGTGCACTGAAATAAGAAGGCCTCATCGTTTTTCTTATGATGAGCGGGGGATAGCCGTGTTCTGTAAGTATAGCATTGATGAGAGTCCTTCCTACCCTGCCGTTTCCGTCTTCAAAAGGATGGATCTTTTCAAACCTTCCATGGAATCCGGATGCGAGGGCAACAGGATGTATTTTCCCTTTGTTGTTCTGGTACCAATCTATCAGGTCTTCTATCTCTTCTTCTACCTTCTCAGGAGGTGTCGTTTTTACATTCCTCATAAGAAGGTAATTAGGGACTTTTTTGAATCCGGGCTTCACTCCGGTGTTTTTCATTGTCATCTTTTGGAGCCTGAGAATAGATTCTTTGGTGATCTTTAATCTTTTGTTGAAGAGCAGATCATGAGCCTCTTTTGTGTTCTTGGTCTCATAAATCTCCCTAAGCTCTTTATCTTTCGGTACGATATTCTCGTGGAGTATAAGCGTTACATCCTTTAATGTGAGTGAGTTGCCCTCAAGAGCGTTTGATTCGTATGTGAAGTTTATGGTGAATCTCTCAAGCAGATGTTTCCATTGCTTTTCTGTAAGTCTCTTTATTATGTGCTTATACCTTATCTTTATATCTTCAAGCTTCTTTATCTTGTTCTCCGTCAGGACCGGATCAGTAGTGTAATTTTTCAGAGCAAATTTGATGTGTTCTTCTATCTCCTTTTCCAGGAAATACCTCTCGGCAGAATCGTCCTTTTCCTTTACTCTCTTGGAGATCTTTTTTACCCTATTATCGGGAAGCCTGAAAGAATACTCTGCATAGAGATATTCACGATCCTTGATGTTTTTTTTCCTGAAACTGACCATATCCTCTGGTTACCCCTACGTGCTTATATATTTTTTGTTTTTGTAGGGGTAACAAGGGAATAAACTATTTAAAGAACTTTTATTGTTTCTCCTCTATGGACATATTTATCGGAAAGGAAAGTGAAGAAGTAACCCGGAGGGAGAAAGAGTTAGGTAATGAATTTGTAACATCTGAAAAGATGACCATACTTGAAAATCCTTCCAGATCAAAGCTCGGCAGGGATGTTGATGTGGTTTATGGCCTGGAGGGTTCGGATAAGCCTGATTTCGTCCATCACCGTAATTCAGGTATGAATCAGGTCCTTGCAAAGATATTTTCTGATAAGGATATAATGGTGGGTTTCTCGTTCTCTCTGGTTCTCAATTCCAGGAAGCCCGATGTGATCCTCGGAAGGATGAGGCAGAACGTGATGCTCTGTAGGAAATATGATGTTAAGATGGTGTTCGGAAATTTCGCTTCTGAAGTGGATGATCTCAGGAGCATGGATGATCTTAAGAGCTTCGCTTCGATGATAGGTATGAAGCCTGATGAGATAAAAAGGTCATTAAGTCATGTTTCTGAAAGGCTCGAATATAATGATAAGAAGAGAGAGGGCAAGGTATTCAGGGATATTGCGTGGAAGGAATAGTCATGTTCAGGAAAAAACTGGCAGATCATATTGATGAGCTGGATAAGGAAGGCAAGTTGCCAGAAAACTGGCACTGGCACAGGAAGGAGATAAATGATCTTGAGAAGATAGATAAGAGTATCATAAAGGATCTGAAGAGGCTCCATGACGATATTGACAGAAAATATGCAGAAAGGCTCCTTAACGATCTCAGGAGGCTTGATTCTTCTGAAGGCAAGAATCTTCCTGAACAGAGGAAAGAGGCAGAGCAGGTCAATGAGCTGATAAAGCATCTAAAGGACAGGCTCTCTTCCGGGCCCTATATAAGAGAGAAGTTCGTTGAGCCTGTCGAGAAGTACCTTAAGATGTTCTCGGAAGATCATGTCAATAAGAAGGCTTCTGTAACACAGGATTCTCCTTTCTCAGAGAAGAAAAAGCTGGCAAGGAGGATGATGAAAGAGGAGATACCTTTAGTTGATTTCATGATAAGGAACAAAAGGATTCTACAGGAAAAGGTAGACAATTACCTCATTTCATTACCTGATCAGCTTTCAGAGATACTGAAGGAGGAGGCGAGAGCGCTTCTGAATGATGATGCCTATACATACAGGCAGTATTATAACAGGGAAGTGAGCATAAACGAGGACATGAAAAGGAAATATCCGAGGGTGCCGAAAGACAGCCTGTTGGATAAGGTCAAGGGCAAAATCCTCCCTCCTATAGCAAGCTTGGCAATTATAATCGGTATCCTTGCCTCTGTAGCTGACGGTGTTAATGCGCAGGAGACAGTAAGGCTGGATTCGGTCACAGGCAATATAGGTGAAGTGGAGGTAAAAGGCCAGGATTATCCAGTTTATCTTAATCAGTCGGATATAGAAGAAATGAGAAAGGAAGCTCATTCAAGGGGGTTAGAGGAGGAATTTGAAAAGGCAGTATCAAATCACAAGCTATTGAAAGATATCCTTTTGAAATCTTCAACACTCAATCTTGAGAAGGGTTATAAGTCAGGAGGAGGGGGAGACCTGAATGATTACATGATGGAGTTCCTCAACCAGTCGAAAGGTGAGAGATTAGGTATAGATTTTGAGAAGAGAAAGCTGGTCAATGATTACAGGCCGGAAGTGATAGTTCCTTTCTTGTTCGATGAGGAAGCTATAAATCTGGTAGAGTTATTGAATGATAACGGGATACATACAGATATCGATCTGAAAGTTCTCCTTAATGACAGGGATAAGCTCACATCCTATAAGGGTATCGCAAAGAGATTAAGCAGACTGGATAAGCTTCCTGCCGGATACAATGTAGATCTTGATAATATAGATGAGCATTCCTATCAGAATGCAGAAAAGTTCCTCTCTCATGTCAAAGGGAAGTTGATTAGATACAGTGATGATATAGTGGATAACTTATTTTCTCTCTCAGGAAAAAATTTCATGGAGGAATTCCTGCAAGAATTTGAGAAGAGATTCAGTAAGATTAGCCCTGATGAGGCCGCTCTGATAATATCCAAGGCCAAATTATGGATCCTCAACCAGGGTACGGAGATAGGAAATGTAGACAGGGTTCTAAACAAGGTTGAGGTGGAAAGGCCTTCAGACCTGTTCAATGTTATACTCCACAGCAGGATGATAGAGCAGGAGAACCTTTATCCTGTTATAAAATGTTTCGAGATAATCAACTTTGACAGGTATGACCATGATGTGCTCAAGGATTTAGCGGATAAATGCAATTCAGAGGGCGTAGTATATGATACTCTCGAGAAGAAGCATGACAAGAATGCCCTGGCGCTTTTTTCCAAGGCAGACCATCAAGGCACCTTCTCAGTGCATAAGGTGGGGCTCGATAACATAACATCAAGATACAATACCACGGTTTTCGAAGTGGGATCGGAAAAGTCCCTCTATGAAAGGATAAAGGATTATAATGGGAAGATAGATATGCTCCTCCTTGGTGCACACGGCAAACAGGACCTGATAACACTCGGTTTTTCAGATAAAGCAGATAAGGCGGATTATAAGGATATAAAGATAGATGAGCTCAAATACCTTGATTTCACCGATGATGAGATAGAAGAGCTGAGGGAGAAATTTTCAGATGATGCGCAGATAGTGCTCCATTCCTGCTTAACTGGCATGGGGGAGGATGAGGAAGCGAATATGGTCAATTTCCTGGCAAAAAAGCTTGGTGTTGTTGTCCATGGTCCCACGGAGTCGATGCAGGGCACTAAGATAAGATTTGAGAAAGGAGGAGTCTTAGTGGAATACGGTGATGTGGGTGGTGATGTGAGTGCTTATACTTCAGGCAAATGATTTTGTTCAATAATTTCTAAGAAGTCCTTTTGGACAGTTTA
>JBNJDG010000049.1:0-6594 GCA_051819665.1 Nanobdellota archaeon | reverse complement strand
TTTCCGGTAAGGTTAAGAATCCTGATGAGAATCATGTTGTCTTTCTTCTGCATAAGGGTGGCGATGAGCCAATATCATATGGTGAAAAACCTCTCCACAGCAGGCTTGGTGGTGAAGGTAATTTTTCAATTGAAGTTCCTGCTGAAGTTCTCGAAGAAGGTGAGAATAAGATAATCGTATCCATATGGGTAATAGAAGAAAATAATGTTCGGCCTTTCGCTGAAAAAACAATTGTCATAAAGAAATCGGATAAATCTCCGGAAAATAAGTCTTCAGGTGAAGGAAAAGAGAACGCTTCAGGGGAAGAGGATAATTCATCTTCCGGCAACACATCTGCTACGACAGAAGGTTCATCAGATGAGCCCGGGGGACCTTCTAAGACAGTCGCTGAGGGAGGTGCTTCTGGCAAGGATGGTTCTGCGGGTGTAGATGAAGTGAACACAGGTGGTTCTTCAAAGGAAGAAAGTAAAAAATATTCTGAAGATTGGTTATTGGGTGTACTAAGAAAGCATCAGGATCTGCTTAATAAGAATCTCCCGGCGATAGATGAAGTTAGGAGGACCCTTGTCTCTTTCAATAATGAGTTGGGTAAAGAAAAAGGTGCTTTTAAGATTCATGATCAGGTAAAATATGCGGATGAATCTTTGAGGAAAAGTAATACTGCTCTCAAGAAGGGAATAAAGAATCTGAAGAAAGATGTTGAGGAGATGGATAAGGATATCAATAAGGGTATTAATAAACTCCTGAAAGAAGTAGACCTTAACATAAAAACATATGATGAACAAGGCTTGTCTAATGAATTTCGTCCTATCAGAAAGAATCTGGAGGAATTCAAGACTTATATTAACGAGGTCTATGATAAGATAGAGAAGAATGGAGAGTTGAAGCCTGCAACATTCAAGAAGGTCAGGGAAATTGAGAGGAAGCTTGAGAAGGAAGAGGATGTTAAGAAAAAGGTTGGGGAGTTAAGAAATTTGTTGCCGAAGGAGATAGATGGTCTGAAGGCTACAGAGAATGACATTCAACTGCTCTCTAAAGCGATAGAAAACCTGAGAAAGAATGTAGTTTTCCTTAAACAACAGACTAAAAAAAGGGGTAATGCTTAGGAGGAGGAATAAAAATGGGAGAGTTCATAACCGGCATGAATTTTGCACATATAAGGTCAACAAGAGGCATAGCGAGGCATCTGAAGAGGGTCTCAAAGCGCCTTAGGCACGTAGTTGGCCACATCCATGCAGAAGAGAAAGATTTAGATAAATTCACGAAGATGGGAGATGCCGATGAGGTCTATAAGGATTTCAAGAAACTTCTTGATGATTATCAGAAAGAGGAGGAGAAGGTGGATGAGATTGTCCTCGGAGAAGAGAAGATCGAGCATAGTGTGAGGAAGGACGAACAGAACATAGCTGTGGATCTGAGCAAACTGAGCGAGAAAGGCAGGGGTAAGTACAGTGAGCTTCTCAAGAAGATAGAAGAGCTGCAGACGAAGTTCAAGGATACCTTTTCCAGGGTAAGGCAGATGGAGAAGGATGTTTATTTTAACAGGCAGAGATATACGAAATACCTTTCTGTCTGGCCGGATAAGTTTCTTCTCAGGCAGATCAAAAGGCTCCTCAGGAGAGAGAAGAGAGATATAAGACACGAGCATAAGGACGAGGATGTTGTCGAGAAGGAGATAGATAAGCTCAAGAAGCTGGACTCTGCCAAGGACAGCAAGGAAGCTGATAAGTTGATGAAAGAAGTAGAACAGTCACTCGATAAGTTTATCAAGGATACAGATAAGGAGATAGACAGATTCGCCAAAGTGATGAAGAAGGTGAACCTTCTGCATATGAGGCTTGTCAAGAAGATAGAGAAGGATGTCCCGACTTCACTTCAGACAATCTCTAAAGAAGGCTTCCCGCAGGACAAGCTTGATGATCTTGCCCAGAGAGAAAAGAACCTTGTCCAGCTTGTCAGGAAGAAAGCGCATCATCTTGAGTCTATGGGCTGGTATGAACAGAAAAGGTCAGCAAGAGGCGAAGGGAAGATCAGGAATCTTAAGAACAAAGGCTCTGGCAGAGAGGCCGCCTGATACTTTTCTTATTCTTTCTTATAAGTCGCTCCGAAATCAAAGAATAAAGCTATAAAAGCGGTAACGATCATGCTTCCGAGGAGGATGTAGAGGAAATCCCCGAACGTGCTCTGCAGGTTTATTATCCCCGAGGAAGCTATCGCGATTATATCCACGGAAGTTATTATTATGAATGAGTTCAGTCCTCTCTTCCCGGCAATAGCAAGGCTTTCTTTCAGCTCTCCTGTCGCCCTGTAGGCAATTGAGGACATGAACAGGAAGACGAAGAATGCACCGAGGAGTATTATGGCGACAATGCTCTCTCTTATCATCATGATTTCATCCACGAGGAAGAGCAGGTAAACCAATGCACCTATTATAGAGCCTAAGATCCCGCATATGAAGTTATTCCAGGTGAAGTATCTGAGGAAATCTATATTGAACTTGTCCCTGTGCTTCTCGTGCTTGAGTTTATCATAGCTCTTGTGCATCTTAATCATCCTTCTTGAAAAAAGTGAATGTTACTGCTCCAATGACTCCTACTGACTGTGCGGCCAGGAAATTCTTCAGGAAATCGTACATGGTCATGTCGAGGCTCACCCTGTTCAGCAGTACGAGCATGAAGAATATGACTATCAATACAGAGGTGTACATATAGACGACATGCTTCCCGAAAAGCGTCATGAACCATTTATCATCGAGAGGAAGATCACTTCTGAACTGGTAATTCTTGCCGATGACTGCACAGAATACGAAGAAGAGGTGGATATAGAACAGGAACTCCAGATTCACTTTGGGTATATAATTCCAGAATGATGTGTTTATCAGAGCGGGGAGACCGAAAACACCCACGCCTATGACCGCCTGTGCAAAATCGGAGAACTTGAAATGCTTGACCTGCCTTTTCAGTTTTATCTTGCTGGCTATCCTCTTCTTCCTTTCGATATCCTGCAGGATCTGTTCCTCTTCTTTCACCTTGCTGGACTTCCCGGCCATGTGAAGATTATTGCAGGGAGATTATTTAAATCTTACTGAAAGTTTCTATTGAGGTTGTGTTTTTTTATAGATTAGAGAGAGCCTCGTGTTTTGGGAGAATTTAGCTCGAGATTCTTTCCCATTATGGCTGTAGATACCGTCGGCGTTATTCATGAGGCTCATGAGGTTTCTCCCTTCTGTGGCTATATCGAAAATCTCTTTGGGGCCCGGAAGCATTCTCGTATAACTGAAATCAGGTTCTCTGCTGTTCTTAGGGGTGACTATTACACCTAATTGGTCATTGCCTATCTGTGTGGAGAAAAAAGAGAGGCCGTCTTGTTCAAGGTAGAATCTCCTCTCTCTCCTTACGATTGGTTCATCTTTCTTGTCGGTTGTATAATGTTCCATGACTTTGATATTGTTGTCTCTATTTGTGTATGATTGGGCAACAGTCCCTCCATGTGATTTCTGAAGAAATCTTATTATGCCATTCTCCATGTAAACTAGGTCAGCAGGTTCCTGCCAGGGGCCGAAATTCACATAATCATTGCATCTTACCAGGCCGGTTTTTCCCTCTGATTTCAGTTTCTCTATATTATTGTCTACGATAAGCTCGTCTTTGAAATCTTTTTCCGCTTGTTCTGTGTAGTCCCTGAACAAGCCTTTCCCTTCAAGCCCAAGATCCCTCTCTGAGACCTGTCTGAGTTTCTGGCCCAAACCCACCCATTTTTCGTACCCTTTCATAGTTACAAGGGTAAGTTTTGTTATATAAAATGTTTTTGGAATCCATCATGGAAAAGCTTAAAAACTCTTCTTTTTTCCGGCTGGCAAAATCGTACAAGGAGTGATATAATGCCAGCAGAATTTGATGAGTTTAAGGGAAACAGGGTAATAAAGCTTACCAGAGAAGGCGATGATGATAACAAATGGCCGTTCACCTTCGGGAAGAACAAGGCTAAACTGATAGTGGAGAACTACGACGCTATCAAGAAGTTCGCCGAAGAGGAATAAGGGTTTCTTATCTGATCTTTCATTTTATCTTTCTTTTATCGGAATATCTTCTGTAATGGGTTTAAGATCTTCCGGATTAATGCCGGTTAAGCATATTAAGCTGGTATCTGCTCTTTTTTCATGATCCTCGAGATAATCATAGCGACTTTAGCAGGTGTATTGGCAGGCATCTTCACAGGCTTAATCCCCGGAATCCATATAAACCTTCTCTCATTGATCCTCTTATCTTTAGTGCCTTTCTTCTCGAATTTCACAAGCTTAACTACTCTGGCTTGTTTCATAATATCGATGTCTGTAACCCATACTTTCCTCGACCCTCTACCGAGCATATTCCTCGGAGCTCCAGACTCGGACACGGCCTTAGGTGTCCTGCCGGGACATCGTTATCTTCTGAAAGGTCATGGTCTTATGGCGGTGAAGCTTACAGCCTTGGGTTCTTTCGGAGCTTTGATAATAAGCATAGCGATATTCCCCCTGCTCCTCTACTTCCTGAAGCCCCTGTATGGTTTCGTCGAGGATTATATAGGCATGGTCCTGATCATAGTGGTCATCTTCATGATACTGAGGGATAATAAGAAGCTCTGGGCTTTCCTTGTTTTTCTCATGAGCGGAACTCTGGGCATTCTTGTCCTTTCCTATCCCGCACTGGACAATCCTCTCTTTCCTATGCTTTCCGGTCTCTTCGGTGTGAGCACTCTGCTGATAAGCCTCAATTCCGATTCGGCCCTGCCTAAGCAGAAGATCCAGAAGAGGACGGAAGTAAGACCTTCCCTGACCACCAAGGCCCTTCTCTCGGGCCAGTTCTCCGGATTCCTCACAGCTATACTTCCCGGTGTTGGTGCGGGGACTGCTGCTATCCTCTCTCTTCAGATAACAAGAGACCTTGGCGACCGGGGTTTCCTTATCCTGATGGGTTCGATAAATACGGTCAATTTCATATTATCGATAGCTGCATTGTATGTCCTTGGGAAACCGAGGAACGGTGCTGTGGTTGCTGTGAAGGAGATGCTGGGCTCATTGTCACTTGATTCAGCAGTGATTTTCCTTTTTGTCTCCCTCATCTCTGGTGCGTTGGCTTTCATACTCGCTATAAGGATAGGAAAGCTCTTCGCTGGGTATATCTATAGGGTGGATTACAGGAAGCTTGTAATCTCTGTCGTTCTGTTCATCCTGCTTCTGACTTTCCTAATGACAGGCTTCAGGGGGATCCTTGTGCTTGTAGTGAGTACAGCGGTAGGTGCTGTTCCTGCAATAGTGAAGGTGGCGAGGGTCAATTCGATGGCCTGTCTCCTCTTGCCTGTCATAACCTACTTTACGCTGTGAACAATATTCGTGGGTATAAGTCTAACACAACTTTTATATAGGAGTAGTTACAGATATTAGTCCTGATAGGTAGGCCTTCTAAGCAGCGCCAGTATGGGGCTGTTTATTATTAGATAGATAACTTTAACCTACGCTATGGTATTTAAAATGAGGCTTACTAACAAACTGCTCAAGGACACGATTGTCCAGGAAATTGGTGAAGAGGCGTATCCAATAGTCGAAGCTCTAAGGAAGCAGGATAATCTTTCAGAGTTCGTGATAGCTGAGAATCTTGATTATGACATTCACCTTGTCAGGCACCTGCTCTATAAGATGCACGACCATAATCTTGTGACTTATATAAGGAAGAAAGACAGGCAGAAAGGATGGTATATAAGTTACTGGACCTTCAACCCGAAGAGGGTGAAGGAGATGATAAAAAGACTGAAGGAGCAGAGGCTGGATAAACTTCAGGAAAGGCTTGAGAAGGAGGAATCCAACAAGAATTATTTTTTCATGTGCAGGAACGCCTGTATAAGGCTTGATGTGGAACAGGCGATGAATTTCGAGTTCAAGTGTCCGGAATGCGGGTCCCTTCTGGAACAGCAGGAGAATGCAAAAACCATAGAGAATATAAAGGACCGGATAAATGAGCTTAGCAAAGAACTTGCTAAGATGGGGTGAACCTTATGGGTATCGAAGATGAGATCTCTGAGGATCTCGATGACAAGAGCATGAAGGAAGATAATGTCTATTCTGAAAATGCTCGGGAAGACCTCGTGGACGGGGACGAGATCTCAGCTGAGGAAGAAGGGTTTATGAAAGGTTATGACGAGGACCTTGACCCTGAACAGAAGGAAGAGAAGGAGGAATAAAGCTTTTCCGGATCTTCTTTTAGATGATTCTATTTAGTTCGGCTTATTTAGGCATGATCCTTGAAATGATAAATTATTTAAAGCACTTGTTTTCCCGGGGCAGTATATTGCCATCGTCGCATAATCTGGCATTGCGCTGGACTTGAAATCCAGTTTCCTTCGGGATATCCCGGTTCAAATCCGGGCGATGGCGTTTTAAATTTCTTAATACCGAATTTGAACCTCCGGTTCATGCTCAATAACTTCGTTATTGGCACCAAGGTCGCTTCGCTCTCTTGGAATCCGGGCGATGGCGTTTTAAATTTCTTAATACCGAATCTGAACCTCCGGTTCATGCTCAATAACTTCGTTATTGGCACCAAGGTCGCTTCGCTCTCT
>JBNJDG010000048.1:0-6696 GCA_051819665.1 Nanobdellota archaeon | reverse complement strand
TTTTATAGCCCGGAGGTGCAGGAGATGATTTATGGGAATTGTGAGTTCGTGGATCTGGATTATAAGCCAAAGAGGACAGACCTTATTGTAGAGTATTATGTGGATCCTGAGGAAGGATACAGCCTTGAGCAGATGTGCGAGTTCCTCGCGGGAGAATCCTCGATAGGCACATGGACCAAGATTTCCACGATGAACCCTTCCATAGCGAAAAAGCTTAAGCCTCATGCATTCTATATTAACAAGAGGACTAAGCGTATAAAGATAGCTTATCCCCAGGATCTCTTTGAAGCAGGCAATATTTCGGGAATATTATCTTCTATAGCCGGGAATATCTACGGGATGAAACAGGCCAGGCATTTGCGACTTGATGATATCCATTTTCCGAAGAAGCTTATTGATTCTTTCCCGGGTCCTCAGTTCGGGATAAAGGGTGTCAGAAGGATAGCAGAGGTTAAGGGAAGACCCCTTATCGGGACAATAGTGAAGCCAAAGGTCGGCCTTGATCATAAACAGCATGCTGAAGTTGCTTTCGAGGCATGGATGGGTGGCCTGGATGTCGTCAAGGATGATGAGAATCTTACCTCGATGGAATTCAACAATTTCTATAAGCGTATCACACAAACCCTGAAGAAAAGGGATAAGGCAGAGAAGGAGACAGGCGAGAAGAAGATCTACCTTGCGAATATAACAGCTGAATATGAGGAGATGAAGAAGAGGGCCAGGCATGTGAAGAACCGCGGAGGGGAATATGTCATGGTCGATATACTCACGATAGGCTGGTCGGCCCTTCATTCTATAAGGAATTATACAGAGAAACTCGGCCTTGCTCTCCACGGGCACAGGGCCATGCACGGTGCTCTCACAAGGGACCCTCATCATGGTATCTCGATGCTTGTGCTGGCTAAGCTGAGCAGGCTTCTCGGGATAGACCAGCTCCATATAGGGACTGCCGGCATAGGAAAGATGCACGGTTCAAAAAATGAAGAATTGTCTATAGAGGAAGAGGTAGAATGCCATGATATCAGTGCAGATGATACCAATCACCGTCTTACACAGAAATGGTATAAGATAAAGCCGACGCTTGCAGTGGCTTCAGGTGGTGTATCTCCCTTACAGGTACCGAAGATAGTGAAGACTATGGGGAAGGATATAATCATACAGGCAGGCGGAGGCGTCCATGGTCATCCTGATGGTACAAGAAAGGGAGCTATGGCTATGAGACAGGCAACAGAGGCTGCCGTAAGGAAAAAGCCTCTGAAACAGGAAGCTAAAAAGAAAAGAGAGCTCGCCAGAGCTTTCGAAAAATGGGGATGATATGAATGCCAACATTAGGAGGAGAACTTAAAAGCGTCTTTACGGCGATGTGGGACGGTATAGTCGAGACCGCCCCTTCAATACTTTGGGCTTTGATAATATTGCTCATTGGTTATTTTGTGGCCTGGCTTATCTATAATGGCCTTGAGAAACTGCTTAAGAGGGTCAAGCTAGATAAGTGGACAATACAGGAGACAGGTTTAAAGAAAGTGATAGGGAAGTTCAAGCTGTCACATTTCCTGTCATTGATCGCCCGGTGGTATGTGTTCATACTGTTCTTTCCGCCGGCAGCCGAGATTGTTGAGCTCAAGAGCCTTGAAAGTCTGTTGATTAATCTCTCGATGTGGATACCTAACCTGATCGCAGCGGTAATTATAATGATTATAGGTATCCTGATAGCCAACTACACCAAGCTCAAGATCGAGCAGACCTCTTTTTCCCATTCCAAATTCATCGGAGGCTTGACGAGAGTGATCATAATAGTCTTCTCTCTTCTTATAGCCCTCGAGCAGGTAGGTATAAACCTCAGCGTGGCTACTGACAGCTTCCTCATAATCCTTGGAGGTATTGTCTTCGCCCTCGCTCTCGGTTTCGGCCTTGGTCTCAGGAACGAGGCGGAGAAGATGGTCAAAGAGTGGAGAAAGAAGCTTTGAGCTTCTTTATTTTTTCTTTGTTTTTCTTTTGATTCTCATTCGCTATATTGATAATGTAATCAAGGTATTCTTCAGAGACAAGCATCTTTTCATCATGCACAGGAACATCTACTTTCAGTCCGTACATTATCTCTGTCATTATCCTCGGCTTTATTGATTGGATACCTGGTCTTTTTATCCCTGCATCTTTAGCTGTCTTGACGAGCTTTTCTGCTGCAGGGAGGTCTTTCGCTATGATATGGAGGATCATCGATTCCTGTTTGAGCCAGACAGGCTCCTTTTCTCCTTCTATCCTTGGAAGGTCCTCTCTCTTCACAAAGCCGTGGCTTACAAAGAGCCATCTGCAGTCCTTTTTATTCTCAGAACTTGTATAGAGCATGATCCTCCCCGAACAGCTGCTTGTAGTGTAATAATCGGGATGATTGTTAAGGATATCGAGGAGAGGTCTTATGTCCTCATCAACTTTTCCTTTTCTTGATCTGTCTTCCTTTTCAAGCCCGTCGAGAGCATTTCTCTTTTTCTCTTCAAAGCTCATACAAAATAAGGATCAAGGTATAGAATAAAAAGTTTATTGAAAACTTACATGATCATTTCTTCTCTTCGATGATCTTCCTCATCCTTCTCACGAAATCATCGGCCATCTTCTGGTACTTGTCGTAATCTTCTCCCCTGACTTCCTTGATGTTCCTGTGGGCTATGTCCTTGTAGAGTTTGTAGAAGTCCCTCATTATTGCTGCGTATCTCTGCTCGACTTTCCCCTCGTTCACAAGTCTCACCTGGAGAAGATCTGCGATGTGGTCAGGGCTGGGAGGAACTTCTCCCTCGTTCATCAGGGCAGCATGGGCAGAGTCTATCACGGCCCAGTAAAGGTTGACTGCTGCCTGAAGCAGGTTGGATTTCGAATTATGTATTGCTGAAGGCGCTCTCGAGAAATAAGTCCAGATGCTCTCTGCACTTGGCCTTATCTTTCCCGACAGGAGGAGTTTCTGTACTGGCTCGAATACACCTGAGTCGATTATAGGTGATCCATCTCTCAGTATATTCACCACTACAGGATCCCCGTTCCTTACCAGGTCCCAGAATGTGGAGAACCTGAGGGTCGTGATGTGCAGTTTCTTTGACACTTTCGATACTAGTTTCTTGAGAATAACCCTGTAAGTCTCGATGATCTCATTGCTCAGCACTATACTAACATCATCAACAATGAGGAGCATGTCTATATCATTACTATCCGAATTCTTCTTGGTGGCACTGCTGCCGAAGATGGCTATGGTCTTGAGGAAAGAGCCGAATTCCTTATAAGCCCTTTTCGAGAAATCGTATGCCAGATCAACATCCTTCTTCTTATGCTTCTGGTGCTTCTTCTTCTTGTTTACCTTATATTTCATACAAAAATCTCTTTCCTGTAGAGTTTTATTAAGTTTATTGACCATTCATGGATAGAAACTCAGGCCATTCTGTGTATTAATTTTAAGGGGGTAATAAACATTTTTAAAACACCTTGTTCAGGATTAGATTATAGGTTATCAGCAGGGGGAGTTAAAATAGAAGAAGAGATACAAAGGAATTTCAGGAGATTGAAAGAACTTTCAGAGCAGGTTGATACTTCTGTCAGGAGAGGGCCTCTCCAGAAGCTTAAGGATACAGGCCTTGTCAAGGATTTTGTAAGGAAGAAAGAAGGCAGATGGGAACATGATGACTGGCTTGAGCTCATCGAGAAAGTGAGGGGCATGGGTTTCGAGAAAGTTGATGAGGATGCCCTTGAGAGGCTCCTGCAGGCAGAGAAGGAGATCTATCACAATAATATCGAGAATGAGATGGAGAATATAGACAGCAGGCAGAAGAAAGCCGCAAAGAAGAGCAGTAAGAAAACCGGTAAGAAGACCGGGAAAAAGAGCAGTAAGAGTAGTAAGAAAAAGAGTTCTAAGCAGAGCGGGAAAAAGAAGGAAGAGAAAAAGGAAGAAGAGACTAAGTATGATAAGGATTATCTGAAGAGGCTTGAGAAGAAGGTTAATGAGATAAACGATCTTATAGCTCTCCTCGAGAAGAACAAGAAAACTCTTGATAAGAGAGAATACGAGATCCAGCTCGAGAAAGAAGAGGTAGAGAAAGAAAGGGAGAAGCTCGAGAAGAAGGACGAGAATATAAAGAATAACCTCGCTCTTGTAGAGGAGAAAGAGAACGAGCTGACGAGGGAGAGTTCAAAGCTGTCTGAAAGGGAGAATGATATCGAGAAGGCAGGAATGGAGATCCGAAGGAAATCCGACCAGATGGAGAGGCTCGAGCAGCAGCTTTATGATAAGGACAGGAAGATAAAGGAGAAAGAGAAGAAGGTCGATGAGAGGGCTAATCTGCTTAAAGCTGAGACGGAGAGCTGGCAGAAGAGAAAGGAAGAGATAGAGAAGGAGATCCATGACCTGGAGCATAAGAGGGCCCTGACGAAAGCTAAGAACAGGGATGAGGAGAACAGGATAAAGGAAAAATATCAGAGGCTCAGGGATCATGAGAATGAACTTAAAAGGAGAGAGAGGCATATTGAGCATTACTCCAAGGAGCTTGAGAAAAAAGAGGATGAGCTTCAGAAGGCATGGGATAAGCTTGATGTCTCTTTCCAGCATCTGAAATCGAATGAGAATATCCTCAGTGATAAGGAGAAAGAGTTCCGGGAAAGGGAGAAGGAACTGGCAAAGAAGGAAGAGGAGACAGAGAGGGTAAGACAGCAGCTTAAGGATAAGGAGAAAGAGATAAACTCGAAGCTTCATGAGGCGGAGAAGGAAAGGGATCATGCTAAGAACGTAACCGAGGAGAATTCGAGAGAGAAAGAGGTCCTGAAGAGGTATGAGAAAGACCTTTCTGATAAGGAAGTTGATCTCAATAAGAGGGAGAAGGCCCTTGAATCGAGGAAGAAAGAGGTTGATGATGAGAAAGAGGAGATCAAGAACGTCCAGCACAAGCTCACTGAGCAGTTTGAGATCCTCAAGGATAAGAAGAGACAGATAGAGGAAGAGCATCAGAAACTTGATGAGGAGAAGAAAGAACTGAACCAGCTCAGGAATGAGATAGCTTTAGAGAAGGAAGAGCTCGATAACAGCTCAAAATATCTTGAAGAGAGGGAGAACGAGATCTCGAAGAAGATCGAGGAGATTGATAAGAGAGAGCAGGATATCAAGGAAAAGGAGAACGAGCTTCTCTCGAGAGAGGATAAGCTTGCTTCCAGGAGTAAGGAGATCGAGAAGGAGAAGAACAAACTGGAAGAACAGCGGAATAAGATCGGTGAGAAGGCAGACAAGCTCGAGAAAGATATGCAACAGATAATCGAGAGGGAGAAGAGACTGAACAAGGAGAAGAAGGAGTGGGAAGAGAACAAGAGAAAATATGAGAAATCCCTGAAAGAGCAGTTCTCCAATATATGATTCCTGGATTCTGGTTCCGTTATTATCTTATCTCCATTGGCATTCTGCCTGTGCTGATTCTTTGGACAATTTTGCCGTAACATATATAAACGAATTGTATTCCCGGCCCTAAAAATGGAACTTATCATAACCGAGAAGCCGGCAGCTGCACAGAAGATAGCGAATGCTCTTGCGGATGGAAAACCCATCAAGAAAACGAATAATAAGGTCTCTTATTATGAGATAACAAGGGGAAATCAGGATATCATAGTCTCCTCGGCGGTCGGCCACCTCTATACAGTTGAAGAAGTAGAGAAGAAAGGTTTTGAGTATCCTGTATTTGATATAAAATGGATACCTTCTGCTGATTCTTCAAAAGATGCTGCCTATACAAGAAAATACCTTACCACGATCAAGAAGTTAGCTAAGAAGGCTGACTCTTTCACTGTTGCAACAGACTATGATGTTGAGGGTGAGGTGATAGGCTATAATATAGTCAAGCATGTATGCGGTAAGCAGGATGCTTATCGTATGAAATTCTCTACATTGACGAAGGATGAGCTTTCCGGTTCTTATGATGGTAAGATGTCCAATCTGGATTGGGGGCAGGCAAATGCGGGTCTTACGAGGCATGAGCTTGACTGGTTTTACGGTATCAATCTTTCCAGGGCTTTGACCTCCTCGATAAAAGCCACGGGCAGCTTCAAGATCATGTCTTCAGGAAGGGTCCAGGGTCCTGCACTCAAGATACTTGCCGAGAGAGAGAAAGAGATAAACAATTTCAAACCTGAGCCTTTCTGGCAGATCGAATTGGATGGTAAACTAAACTCAAATGATATAGAGGCCTGGCATTCCTCGGATAAGATCTGGAATGAGGAGGATGCCAATAAGATTGTTGAGAGGACGAAAGGCAGGAACGCTAAAGTTGATGATGTCAATAAGAGAGACTTCAAACAGGCACCTCCTACACCTTTCGATCTCACGACCCTTCAGACAGAGAGTTATAAATGCCTCGGCATAAGTCCTAAAGAGACCCTCCAGATAGCCCAGGAGCTTTATACCTCCGGAGTCATCTCGTATCCTAGGACATCTTCCCAGAAGCTCTCGGAGAAGCTGGGTTTCAGGAACATACTCAAGGCCCTGTCAAAGGATGAGAAGTATAAGAAGCTTGCCGATAAGCTCATGGGCGGGAAGCTCAAGCCCAATAACGGCAAGAAGGATGATCCTGCTCACCCTGCCATATACCCTACAGGGGCCTTAGCGAAAGTAGAGGGGAAGAGGTTCAAGGTCTATGATCTCATTGTGAGAAGGTTCATGGCTACCTTCGGTGAGCCTGC
>JBNJDG010000047.1:0-7190 GCA_051819665.1 Nanobdellota archaeon | reverse complement strand
TTCCTGACAGAATCCGCCTTGAACTCTCTCTTTGCCTTCGCCCTCGACATAACCCTGCCAGCACCATGAGCAGAGCTGCCGAAACATTCCTGCATAGCTTTCTCAGTACCGACAAGTACATAAGACGCAGTTCCCATACTTCCAGGAAGCAGGACCGGCTGGCCCGTCTCTCTGTAATCCTCCGGCAATTCAGGATGACCCGGAGGGAAAGCCCTCGTAGCACCTTTCCTGTGGACATATACTTCTTCCTTCTCTCCATCCAGGGTATGCTCCTCGAGCTTTGCTATATTATGCGCGACATCATAGACAAGATCCAGCTTTGCCTCCGGATACAACTCACACACTGCCTCTCTCACCTTCGAAGCTATGACGTGCCTGTTCGCCCATGCGAAATTAGCGGCCGCTTTCATCGCAGAATAATACTCCTTCGCTATATCTGAGCTGATGGGAGCATAGACAAGATCCTTCTCAGGGAGAGCCTTTATGAGCTCAGGGAAAGCGTCTTCCATCCTCCTGAGATAATCCGAGCAGACCTGATGACCGAGGCCCCTGCTTCCGCAATGTATCATCAGGACGATCTGTCCTTTCTCCAGACCGAATTTATTATCTGTTTCCATGACCTCCTGTATCTCGAGGAAATGATTGCCTGCACCTAAAGTTCCAAGCTGTTTCTTTCCTCTCGCTTTCGCCTTATGACTTACATTATCAGGATCAGCACCTTTCATCTCCCCTCCAGATTCACAGAACTTAAGATCATCCTCCACACCAAAACCCTGGCTCAATGCCCATGAAGAGCCCTGGACAAGCACTTCATCCATATCATCCATCGAAAGGTTAAGGTCCGAGCCTCTGCCTACTCCGCAGGGAATTTTCTCAAAGAGCTTAAGGACAAGTTTCCTCACATCATCCTTGATATCATCATACTTCAGGTTAGTCTTAAGGAGCCTGACACCGCAGTTGATATCAAAACCTATTCCTCCCGGAGTTATACAACCCTCTTCCTTGTCGAAAGCCGCAACACCACCTATAGGAAAACCATAACCCATATGCATATCGCTCATGGCTATCGACTGGCCCTTTATCCCCGGCAGGCATGCAACATTCTTCGCCTGCTCCACTGCCTTATCCTCTACAAGACCAAGTAGTTTATCGTTAAGGAAAAAGACTGCATCAGTGTTCATATTGCCTTCCTTATCATATACATATTTCGCTTCTCCTGTTTTTCTGAGTTTCATATATCAACCACCATCTGCAAATATTCATCGTTTATCTCCATATAATTATAGGTCGGTGCTTTCACATCCCCGTTAAGCCTGTAATTATTACAATCATCACCAAAGAGCTCCGCCCTCAGGTTATTACCTTCAATGGTTATCCTCGCCTCTGAAAACAATAACCCTTCCGTATCAAGGAAGAATATCAACTCGTCCACAAGATCGAAGAGCTTCGATTTATCATCCTTAGCCTCTACCTCGCAGACTCTCTTCACTCTCTTCTCAACCTTCTCAACATCTGCCATTATATTAGTGAAGGCAAGCACCGCATTCGCGAACTTCTCCTCAAGACTTTTCCCATAGGCCCTGAACATGACATCGGCCGTATGATCAAGATATTCGAACTTCATCTTATAGGGTGAACATCTGAGGTTTAAAAATATTGCTTAAAGTTCATGCCAGCCTTATACCGCATGAAGGACAGAATCTGCTTCCGGGAGGAACCTTATGACCGCAGCCGGGACAAAAATTCATCACCTTATCATGCTCTGTCCTGTGATGCTCATGTGGATGCTGATAAGCCTGACTTACCGACCTGTTACCCTGGCCTGCCGGTCTCTTATGTCCAGTACTCCCTGTTTCATCTTTATCCTTCCTCATGAAAAGCTTAAAGAGACCATAGATGAACATCAGGGCACCTATTATTATAAAAATCAGAAAAGAAGTCTCTCTCATATTATTAAGGAAATAAGAACTTACGGTAACTATCAATCCTATTATCACAAAAACCTTGCCCGGTATCTCTGCCATAATCTCCCCTATCTGAAAGGAATTATTTAAACTTTCCTAATCTGCCCTGTTTCCTAGCCGAAGCGACTTTCTTATAACTTGACCAGCTCTTCCTGAATATATCATACTTATTGTAATTCTTAACAAGGAAGCTCCTTGTCTTGGGATCAGCAGGATAACCGCTCCCGAAATCATGACCTGTCTTCTTCTTCAATGCCTCGATCTCCCTGTCCCTTGTTACCTTGGCGAGTATGGAAGCCGCAGCAACCACCGGATGATTCAGGTCAGCCTTATGCTCCGAGACGATCTCGGGCTCATATTCCAGATACTCCCTCACATCCCTCACGAAAGCCGATGAACTGCTGCTCGGGCAATCAAGTATAGCCTTATCTGCTTTTACTTCATTAAGCAGTTTTGCGGAAGTAAGCGCTTCAAGCTTGTTAAGGTTCAATGCAGGAGAAGTCAATGCCTCATCTATCTGCTTAGGTGTTATCTTCAGGATCCTGTAATCTTTCGCTATAGACTTTATACGCTCGAACATCATCTCCCTTTTCTTCGGGCTTAGAAGCTTAGAATCCTTCACGCCGAGCTTTACAAGTTCAGAATCATCATCAACTGCAACAACCGCCATGACCATCGGCCCTATGACCGGCCCTCTTCCTGCCTCATCTATTCCTGCGAACATATCCATATGAGTGAGAGAATTTAGTTTAAATAACTATTGGAAAAATCAGTATTGGGTATATCAATTATAATTGGCCTTATTAGCATCATTATATATAGCAGGAGTGAAAAGATGAGTTACCTCGCCTCCCTGCGCATCAGGGCTCAACAATAAAGTGTCTTTATTTCCCCTGTACTTGAGCTCAAGATGGTCTATCCCTGTCTTCTTCATCATCTCCTGGGCCTGCGGGATTATCTCCTCCTTGTAGAAATCAGTTCCCGCCACATCATCAAGAAGGTCAACCATCGATGAACCATACTCCACAGAGACCTTATTGCCCATAACAGATACACTCGGTTTCTCCAGAGGAGAATGACCATTCATACCGATATTCTTCTTAGCCTTATTATAACCTTTCCTGCCCAGCTTATTCTCATAAAACACATCAGGAAGAGCCTGAGCCTCCACAAAGAATTGGTAAGCGGTATTCGCATATGTTTCTTTCTCGTTCTTATCTTTTATGTCCCCCTCTCCCCTTATCTTATCCTCTATCACCATATACTGGAAAGAATGTAAATATTATATTAATTTTAACTATATACACTATATAGCAAAGAATCTCTTAAGCTCTTCCGGATGATTGTTTATGATCAGGTCCTCCGACAACCCGAGTTCATCCCATCTTTCCCTGAGCTTAGAATCATCACCTATCTCATGGAGGAAATGAGCATCACTGTTGACAATCAGTTTCTTGCCCTTCTTCCTGACAAGATCCACTACCAACCTGAAATCCTCTGGCCTGTCCCTATCAAGATAAGACAGGTTAAGCTCCAGAAGTACATTGTTCTCTATGGCTTTCTCACAGACTTTACTGAGATCAAAAGGATAACTTTGATGTGTCGGGTGTGTTATGAACTTGACATTAGGATTCTCTATAACCCTGATGAGGGCTTCTGTATTCTTTTCAAATCCCTGGTCCTCATAACCGGTAAATAGATGAAAACCTGCAGAAACATAATCAAGCTGTGCCTGTATATTCTCAGGTATATCAAGATTACCTTCCTTATCTATTATATTCGCTTCGGCACCCCATAATATCTTAAGGCCTTCCACTTCGGGCTTCCTGTGACCGAGGGTGAAATGAGGGATCTCTGTGCCGGTAGCAGGACCATGCTCATTTATGCCTATGATGCTGAGGTTCTTCCTCTTAGCTTCATTGATTATCTCATTAAGGGTCCCGTAAGCATGCCCGCACAATACTGTATGTATATGAAGATCAGTTTCTAGCACTTTTTATCACCATCCCTGCTATGTATATTATCGTTACAGCGAGTATTATCACCGGTCCTGTCGGAAGATCGAAGAAGTAAGACACGAAAAGGCCCGAGAGTATCGAGACTAAAGATATGAGAGAGGACCAGATCATCATGGGCCTTAACTTACCCGAGAACAGATGCGAGGTTGCTGCCGGTATCGTCAGGAGAGCTATCATCAGTATTATACCAACGATCCTTATGAGCATAACCACTGAGAGTGCTATGAGGATGAAGAGAAGAAGGTATATCAGATTCACCGGCAGATTCCTTACTCTGGCGAATTCCTCATCGAAGGTCACTGCCTTGAAGGAATTATAGAACAGCACAACAGCACCGATGAGGACTATATCCAGGACAAGTATGAGCCAAAGCTCTGAAGTGCCCACCATCAGTATATTACCGAAAAGATAAGTGAACAGATTAGAAGAATAACCCGGAGTCATGAATATGAAGATAAGCCCTACAGCCATACCGAAAGCCCATATTGCACTCAGAAGGGTATCAAGCCTCTCTCTGGCTTTCTTCCTGACATAGGTTATGATGAAAGAGGCAGCCACGCTGAACAAAGTAGCCCCATAGAGTGGATTGAAACCGAGGTAATAGGCAAGACCGAGGCCGCCGAATGAAGTATGTGCTATACTGCCAGTTATGAGGGACATCCTCTTCACAACAATATAAGTCCCGATTATGCCGGCGGCTATTGAGGCAAGAACTGCTACTAGTCCTGCATTCTGTAAAAACTGGTATATCATAATTCCTTCATGTCCTTTATCTTCTTCATGGAGTTCATATCATGTCCCTTAAGGCCGTGATAGGAGCATTTATTGACACAGGCTACCCTGTCGACATACTCCGCAAGCACTTCAAGGTTATGCTCCACGATGACCACTGCCATATCTTTGCTCAGCTTCTTCATCAGCTTATAGAAATCCTCCTGGATCTTTATATCCACATTGGCCATGGGCTCATCCATCACAAGAGCAGCAGGCCGTGTCGCCAATGCCCTTGCAACGAAGACCCTCTGCTTCTCCCCTCCTGAAAGCTCATTGATATTTCTGTTTTTCAGCTCGAGGAGACCCACTTTCCTCAGAGAATCTTTAGCAAGGCGGTGATCGTTCCTGGAGAATCTATGGATGAGGCCCTTCTGCCTCGCCATTATGACGACCTCATAGACAGTGATAGGATAATCGAAATCGATCATCTCATATTGGGAGATGTAACCGAGATGCCTTCTGCCTTTTTCAGGAGGAAGGCCTTTGACCCTCACCTTGCCCTTTGTCGGCCTGAGGAGACCCATGATTATCTTGACGAGGGTTGTCTTACCACCGCCGTTAGGACCCACAAGACCCAGGAATTCGCCATTCTTCACCTTGAGGTTAACGCCTTTGAAAAGCTCGTTCCTTCCGTAACTGAAAGCTACGTCCTCAAGGGATATTATTTCCATAAGAATGAGTAAGGACTAAAGATTAATTAATGTTTTGTTCCATCTTCTCTGTTACCTTCCTCAGGTTCTCCACGTAATCCCTCGCTAAAGGATCTACAGAGATTATCTTTGCACCTGTCTCTTCTGCCACTGATTTTGCTATATCCTCATTGAACTGCTCCTGCACGAATACAGCTTTTATGTCCTTCTCTTCTGCCTCATCGATGATGTTCTTAAGACCTTTCACTGTGGGCTCGTTACCTTCCTTCTCTATAGCTATCTGCTCAAGCCCGTATTCATCTGCGAAATAACCCCAGGAGGGATGGAACACTAAAAGCTTGCCCCCATCCAGGGAAGAGCTTATGTTCTCGTGAAGCTCATCAAGCCTATCTATATAATCTTCCTTGTTCCTCTTATAGAACTCCCTTTTTTCAGGATGCATCTCAGCCAGAGTTTCATAGATTGTATTGACCTGTTCCTTCACAAGCTTCGGGGAGAGCCATATATGGGGATCCACATTACCATCTTTCTCTCTCAGAGGGATACCTTCTGAAGTGTCCACTATCCTCATCTTTTCATTTACAGATCTGAGTTTTTCTATGTTAGCTTTCTCGAAAGGCACATGGCCGATTCTGAAGAACACATCCGCTTCCTCTACCTTCACCATATCACTCGGCTTCGGGTTGTATGTTGTAGGACTTGAACCTGGAGGTATTATCGAATGCACTTCCACCTCATCCCCGGCCACCGCTTCCACGAACTCTTCCTGGGGAAGGATGCTCACTAGAGCAAGAGGTTTGTCCTGCTCCTCTGGATCAGAGCAGCCGCTGAGAAAAATCGCAAAGATGGATACAATGATGAATACGAGGATGAAGCTCTTCTTTCTCATACCCGCAGAGAACCATCTCAGATATTTAACTGTTTCGGGCAGTAACCGTCAGCTCTTGAATATCTCCTCATCTTGGACAAGTCAAGGCCATGGACATTGAACGAATATCTCCAGTCCTCGAAAAGAACAAAGGATACCAGTTTACAGACAAACCCTCTGCTCTGCATCTCTTCATAGAAATCATAAGAACTGACACACATATCATAACCACGATGATTCCTGTTTGATTTGGTCTTGACCTCGTAGAACAACAGGTCTTTCACTTTCCTGTTCTCATCAACAACAAATTCAATAATATCAGGAGATGTGAATTTTTTTCTCAATCTGTCCACCAGATCATTTTCCAGACCAGAGATATCAAGATCATACTTCCAGATAAGTACATCAAGGCTTCCGGACAACCTAGTCACGAAGATAAAATTATTTCCCCTTTCTCTTTTCACCAGAACCTTGGCAAGATCCTCGAACAAAACGAATCTTTTAGGCGTATCCCTCTTCAGGTTGAGTATCATGTCCAAAGAATATGAATAACAGATAATAAGGCTTTGGGCAATAACAACAGAAATATTCCGATAAAAAAGAAATACTTCCTGCATGAAGGAAAATAATCCTGATTAAAAACTTCAGCCCGGAAAAACATATCATGATCCAGAAAATCTACCTCTGAAATCCCTCCAAATAAATCTTCCTAAAGGAGTCAAGAGGGCTCAAATCATATCAATGGGAACTACGTTCAGAATGATAGAAAAAATTCAGTATTTTGTAAAGAAATAGCGGGGAGAGGATCCTCACGAGTTTTTTAGAAAAACTCGACTAAAACAATGGGAACTTCGTTCTTCTTCTAGATTTAAAACATATATGGGTCCTGTATGCTGCCTTGTGCAGCATGATAGTA
>JBNJDG010000046.1:0-7357 GCA_051819665.1 Nanobdellota archaeon | reverse complement strand
CCAAAGACAGGTTATACAGGACCGCTGTCAGGACGGCGGATAAGCTTTCCCATCACATAGACAAAGAATACGATGTCGAAATACACATAAAAGAGATGCCCAGGCATAAGTATGATGTGAGGGCCAGGATCAACTATACAGGCGGGACTGTATCCGGAAGGGTCATAGACTGGGATCCTGTCACGGGTGTGAAGGAATCCATAGAGTCCATAGGGAAACAGCTCGCCTGAGGATATTTTTTTCTTACTTTTTTTATCATGCCTGAAATTCTTCCGGAGAGTATAATCCCTTAATCACCAAAATGCCTTTCCAGGATGAAATTCATGTTGTTCCTGTAATCTTCTTCCCGGCCTGCATATGTCTCCAGGACCTCTCCGAACCTCTCTTCCAGTTCTTCCCTATCGATTTTATTTGTCTTTGCTATAGTTGATATGTCTTCTTCATCCCTCTCATTATAACGTGCTGCTTTGGTTATTATTATATCTGTGAGGGAAAGGCACTTGAGGTTTATTTTTCTAAGACCGGAGCTTACATGACTGGCTCTGTCTATATAGTCATCGGGAAGCTGTTCTGAGAAGATATAGCCATCAATGAAGATGTCCACATCGAATTGACTGTTCTCTGCAAAATCCTTGAAGCTCTGGTAATCTCCTTTCCTTATGCAGAAATCTACATCCACTGTAGAATCCTTAATATCAAGTATTGTCAGGGCTGTACCTCCGACAGCGATAAGTGTTATCTCCTTTTCCAGTCCTCTATCGATGCTCTCAAGCCATCTGAGCAGATCGTTCTTTGTTACCATCTTTGAAATCCTCGTCGAAGAACCTGCCGTACAGTCTCCACTTCCTCATCCTCTGGGGGCTTGTCTTCTTCAGGAAATCTTTGTAATCCTTGTCCTTCTCCCCGGCCAGGAACTCTTCCCTGGAAGACTTGTTTTTTCTGAGGTATCCAAGGAGGCCATTATACTTATCCTTTCTGCTTATCATCTCTGCTGTCTCAGCAAGATATCCGATTTTATTCTGCAGGTTGTAATTTATGGCTATCTCGAGGAGCTTGTATGTATTAACCTCGTTCCTCGTCATCAGTCCGGGAATAGCTTCAATATAACGTGCTTTAGGATGGTGTAGCAGTATCTCCCTGATCAGTTCTTCAATGGGCATTATCTCCTTCTCCTTTATCTTTTTCATGGTTAGCATAGGGGAGCCGTAGTGGTGAAGGTTATAGAGGATTGTATTTTCGGATCTTTTCATATTCTTCTCAAGTTTTCCTGCTATCCCTTTCCTGTATAAAAACTCGACAGAGAGGAGCTTGGGCCTTATAGAACGATACATATAATTCCTCTCTGTCTGTTTAAGGGGCTGTCCCCTGAGTCTCTTCATGATAGTATCTATCTCCTTTTTCCCGAAGATCCTCCTGAGTCCTGTTTGTTGATAGTAATCTGACATTGTAACTATTAAGAGGATTACAGTTTATTTAAAGATTTATATACTATTGTATATATTATTAATAAGGCTCATCTCCATGATCTTTGACCCTGATCCCAATAGGATTTTATCATGCCTGAAATTCTTCCGGGAAAATCACAAATCTTAAGATCTTTCTATCTGACAGATGAATAAATATACACTTAAGTGGAAAAATATATAAATAATGGGTGTTTTCATACACTTAAGTGTAAAAATGCAAAATTATGAAGAGATCGGATTGACAAGAGAAGAGTCAAAAAGGTGGATTGATTTTCATAGTTCTGCCTATAAAGAAGATAGAGAAATGTCTGATAAGATAATGACAGATTCACCAAGGTGGTCCATAATAATCGGTTACTATGCAATGCATAATATCAGTAAGTTATATCTTGCAAAGGTTCATAATCTGAAGGTGACTGGTGAAAGTGTACATGCAAAGACAATACATTTTCTCTCAAAATATATCAAACAAGAATCAGAGAGGGTATTGCCTCTGATCCAGAAAGCCAAAGAAGAGTTTGATGCCATTAATTCTTCAAATGTGCATATTGTTCCAAGACTTCTTTCAAAGGGAAGAGATGAGAGGACAAAAACACAGTATTATGATTCAGAGAAAAGTAATAAATCTGAATCAGAGATTATGCAAACTGCACAGTATTTCTATGACAATTTCGTGGTTCCTTATATAAGTATAATGGAGGGATTGCTATAATGCTTCTTGACATATGTTTTGGAAACAAGTCTGTCTGGAGAGTCCTTATGCTTTATGCTGAGACTCCAGGAGCAGGATTTACAAGGAAAGAGATAAAAGAATATACTATGCTTGGGAATAAATCGGTGACTCTTGCATTAAGAAGACTTCTTTCATTTGGTATCATTAATGAACAGGCGATTGGGACTAAGAAGTCAGTCTATAAATTGAATCATGGTAATTCCTATATGAAAGAAATTCTTAATGTACTAAAAAAGGAGAGAAAGGATATGAATTTTCTTCCTTACAGCTTTTCTGTTGTCCTAAGAGAGTATGTTAGAGAAGTTATAGACAGGATTGATCCTAAAAATATTTATCTGTTTGGCAGCGTTTCTAAGGGGACTTATAGAGAAGACTCTGATATGGACATCGCTGTTATAGTTGAAAATAAGAGTGCTGAGGATGATCTCTTGCTTAATGAGATTTCAGATAAATTTTCAGATAGACATAAGATACAATCTTTCTTGATTACAGTCAGTCGGTTTGAAAAGAAAGATTCTTTTACGGAAGATATAATCAAGCATGGCATAAGGCTTGTTTGAAAAATCCCACAATCTTTCCGATAAATTCTCAGTAAAGCACATAAATCCTACTTGTTACCAGATGAATTGTGTGTACATAGAATTCATGACGACAGCTCTTCAATCAGTGTCTTGATCAACATATTCGATTCTCATTCTCTCATGTTTTACTTTTTTCAAACTTGAGTTCAATTTTAGTGGGACAAAAATGTAACTCGAGTTTAATTTCAGTAAGTTTTCCCTGGAAGATCCAAAAGAGTTCTATAACTTTAAGGTTATAATCTTATAACATGGAGATTAAAACATTCATGCTCTCCTGTTCTCAACCATAGACATCATCACGGTGTCTTATGTCTATGAAGACTATATGATCCTTCTCAACAGCGAAAAGAAGAACATAATTATCCGTAAGATGTATCCTCTTATACTCATTCATTGGTGATTTGAGGTTCTTGTACATGTTTATGGATTTTCCATCTCTGCTTATGACTTCCTGTATTTTCCTGTAGAAATTCCTTGCCAGAACCTTATCCTTCCTGCCTATCTTCTCCAGCTTTTTCCTTAGCCTGTCAGAGATATCATAACTAAACATCCAGAAGTCCCCTGAGTTCCTTATCGGTCATCTTCCTGTTCTTATGTTTCTTCTTATGATCCTCGTATATCGCATCTAACTCTTTCAGTACCATCTCGTTGGGCTCGGGCTCGACATACTTTTCCCCTGCCTCAAGGACAAGCCTTTTCAGGGCTTCCTGCCTGTTCTTGAGGCCGAATTTGCCCTTTATGACATCCAATACCCTGGCAGTATACTCATCTATCTCAAAACGTGCCTGAATCACAATGAATCACCTTTAATCACAAATAAGCACATCTCATATATAAATATTTTTATAGTGGTTCCCTCACATGATCGCCGTTTCCGGAGAATCCTCAGTAAAGATTTTTAGAAATGAACTGCTCTGCAGGAAGAGATTCGGTCAGGCTGCTTTCTTCGAAGCGTAGCCGATGTTATTCCCTACATTCTTCAGTTGATTGTACATCGGCTTGTATTTCAGCGGATCATTTTTCAGGGTTTTTATCTTAGACTCTGGCAGATAAAGTTTCGCTGCATTACCGACCCTTAGCTTTTTCAGGTTAGTATTCTCTTTCTGGTATCCTTTTTTCTCCTTATCCTTCCTGTTCAGGAGATAGCTCTTATTCCCGTCTTTCCTGCTGTACGTGTGGGCGAGCGCATGAGCGGCCGGCCCGAACATATTGATTATCTTATTGTTCTCTCCCAGTGTCTTTTTGACAGGACCTGACATGTTCTCCTTGAATTTCCTGAGCCTTTCCGTGTATGGATCCTGTGAGTTCAGGAGAGAATATAATGATGAAGGCATTTTGGTCTTCTCCGCGAACCTCTTCGGGGTGCTTTTCTTATTACTGTATTTCTTATCGGAATATTTCTCTTTCTTGTAACCCGGCCGCACGACTTTCATGTAAGGTTTTTCATCTTTCTTATTCCGGGAATCAAGGCCGAAGGTGTCATCGATAGATCTGTAGATCCTGGAATGATCCTTTTTCTTACCTTCTCTGTCTGGATTTTGCAGGGCCTTCTTGTAAGTTTTTTCATCGGTGTTGAAATAGGAAATAAGATCGCCTATAGACCCTCTGCTAAGGTAACCCTTCTTTCCCATCCCCTTGTATTCGGGTAGGAATGGGTTCAGTTGCCTGATTTCCCCGCCCATGACAACTGGACAGTGATATACATATATAAATATTATGGGTAACTCTGGATAAAATTTCTGTTCAGGATTGTTATCATGCTCTTTGTTCTTTTTCAAAAATCTGTTCATTGCTAATGCAAACTTTTACATATTCGCAGTGCACACTTATTACAATGATGCTCAATGAAGAACTGGAGAGGGTGATTTTGAAGCAACAGGAAGATCCTATGGCAATTATGATTGAAAGCCGTGCAATCAGTGAATCTTTCAGGAAATACTTTTGGGTCCTTTGGGAGCAGTCTCAATAATTTATTGTCTCAATACTACCTATATCTGAATAGTATTTATTGGAAAAATTTATATATGATTTATATTTATTATATTAAATATAAGGTGATCATGATGAAAACCATAGCTGTTGATGATAAGGTCCATAAGAAGGTCTCCGAATTCGGCCATAAGAACGAGACTTACAGTGAGATAATCGAGAGGATGTACGATTCCGCTAATGAAGCACAGTACGCGGAGATGTTTCTGGACACCAAGAATACTGTAGGGCTTAAGGATCTTGAATGGTAATCGTAAGGATAGATAAAGAGCTGGTGAAGAAGCTTGAGAAGAAGTTCAAATCGAAAGATTTGAAAGAGATAAAGAAATTGTTTTATTCTTTACAGGAGAATCCTTTTCAGGGAGACCATATTTATACATTCGGAACTATTGTTCTAAAGGAAAAGAGATACAAGACCTTCAGGTTCTATTTCATCCATTCGAGGAAACTGCTTATGGTGAAGGATCCGGAAAGACTAAAAGATGAGATTATAAGGTTCATAGAGATGAGCAAGAAGAATAATCAGCAAAAAGTTATAGACAAGCTGAAGGAGATGTTAAGGAAGCTTGGATATTAACCCGCTTACAGGAAACTTTCAGTAAAGGATCATCCGGCATGGCTTCTGAAAGCTTCAATAACCTATTGCCTCTATGCCCTTTATCCGTGAGAAATGCTCGGTATTCTTCGTAAGTATCTTCCTGATGCCCTGTCTTATCATCATGCCGGCCGTCAAACAATCTGCTATCTCTATAGGTTTGCCTTTCTTCAAAAGCTCTGCCTGGACTTCCGCTGCTTCTAACGCGAAGTGTGACATTGAGGGGATGATATCTACGTTTTCCATAAAATCCATGAACTGATCAAATCCTTTACGTTCCTTCTCCCCAAAATAGTAGCCGGTGCCGACTTCAAACAAGGCTATCTCTGTAGTGAATATCTTTTCACCCTTGAATTTATCCAGGCAGTTCTTCGCTTCTTTTCTTCCTTTCAGGAAATCAATTATGAAGGAAGAATCTAGGCAAATGATTTTAATACCTCCTTCATCCTTTTCCTGCTTTTCTTTCTGGATTCCTTTATCCCTTTTTTCATTGATTCAGTATCAAGATCTTTCCATACTCCGAAAAAATCCTCTGGGGATTTCTTGATCTCTCTCCTTATCACATCCGAGAAAGATTCATCCGGAAGCTTGGCCCTCTTAAGGACTTCGTATGCATCCTCCATTAAAGATATGGTCTTTGTTGCCATAGTATGTATGTGTATATGTACATGTATATAAATGTTATGGGTAACTCTGGATAAAATCTCTGTTCAGGATCGTTATCATGCTCTTTGGTCATTTCAAAAATCTGTGCATTGCTAATGCAAACTTTTATATATTCGTAGTGCACACTTATTACAATGATGCTCAATGAAGAACTGGAGAGGGTGATCCTGAAGCAACAGGAAGATCTGAAAAAGGATACAGGAGTGAGGCGTGATACCGGCCTTAAGATCCTTCCTGGATTCGCATCCATAATATCCGGTATTCGGAGATGCGGGAAATCCACCCTTGCAAGACAGTTTATTAAGGGGAGGAGGCCTGTATATTATCTGCAGTTTGAGGACATAAGCCTTTCAGATTTTGAGCTTAAGGACTTCAATAAGGCAGAGGATATGTTCAGGAGAAGATTAGGTCCTAAAGGGATATATATTTTTGATGAGATCCAGAATGTAGAGGGCTGGGAAAGATATGTCCGTCAGCTCGTGGATAACGGAGAGAAGGTAATAGTGACAGGATCGAATGCTAATATGCTCAGCAGGGAGCTTGGTTCAAGGCTTACCGGAAGGCAGATCACACATGAGCTTTATCCTTTCTCATTCAATGAGTCCCTGAGACTCAGGCGTAAGAAAGCAGGGCCAAAAGCTTTTGATGAATACCTTAAGCAGGGCGGCTTTCCTGAGTACCTGAAGCAGGGGGATGTTGATATACTGAGGAATCTTTTCTATGATGTATTCTACAGGGATGTGCTTCTGAGGAATGATATAAGGGGTGAGAGTGCTGTAAAGACTCTGATGCATTATCTCCTCTCGAATATAGGGAAAGAGATCTCTTATAATAAGCTAAGGAAGATCATAGGTGTAGGTTCGACAAACACTGTTATACAATTTATAGAGGCTTTTGAGCAGGCGTATCTTCTTTTCACACTGAAAAAATATGATCATTCCCTGAAGAAGCAGATGATCAACCCGAAGAAGATATACTGTATAGATAATGCGATAATAAGGGAAAATTCCTTCTCTTTTTCAGAGAACATGGGGAGGCTTCTTGAGAATACTGTCTTCATCGAGCTGAAAAGGAGGGATAAAGAGATCTATTATCATAAGAACAACCATGAATGTGATTTTTTGGTGAGGGAAAAGGATAAGGTCGTTGAAGCAGTTCAGGTCTGCCATAAGCTGGATTCTGATAACAAGGACAGGGAACTTTCGGGCCTTTATGAGGCGATGGATTCTCACGGGCTTGATAAAGGTCTTATCCTTACACATTCACAGGAGGATGAGATCTCTTCGGAAGGCAGGAAGGCAATAATCAAGCCGATATGGAAATGGCT
>JBNJDG010000045.1:0-7517 GCA_051819665.1 Nanobdellota archaeon | reverse complement strand
GTCTCTGCTACCTGATCCATGGAGCTTTTCACCTGATCTATTGAAGAGTTAACTTCTTCAGATTCGGCAGCGTTCTCCTCGGCAACGGAGCTAATATCCGTTATCGTCTGATTGACTTGTCCGACGAGTGAGGGTATTTCCTCGAAAGCGTTCACTGCTTCCTTGACAGAGTTTATGCCTTCATTCACGTGTTTGGTGTTCTTGTCCATGCTCTCCACTGAGGCATTTATCTCCTGCTGAATCTTGTTGATGAGGTCCGAGATCTTGCCTGTGGCCTTTCCTGACTGTTCAGCCAGTTTCCTTACCTCATCAGCCACTACTGCAAAGCCTCTCCCTGACTCTCCGGCTCTTGCCGCTTCAATAGCTGCGTTGAGTGCCAGTAGGTTTGTCTGTTCAGAGATGTCATTTATAGTATCTACGATCTCACCGATCTGCTTGGATTTATCCCCTAAAGCTTTCACCTTGTCCGAGCCTTCTTTGGTGGAAGAGCTTATCTCCTCCATCTTCTCATTCACCTGTTTAGCGGCTTCAGCTCCTTTATTTGAGCTTTCTTCTGTTTTCTTGCTCTTCTCTGTAGCATCGTTAGCGTTCTTACTCAGTTTCTGAGCACCGTTTGCCATCTCGTTTATCGCAGAAGATACCTGGTCTATGGAGGAATTGACTTCCTGTGCTGAGGATGAGAGCTGTGCGGTTCCTGAAGCATTGGTCTCTATGTTCTTCTTGGTGGTCTTGATGAGCTCTCTTACATTACCTGCCATCTTATTGAAGGACTGAGACATCCTCCCGAACTCATCGTTGCTGTCATTGTTGAGTTCATAGGTGAAATCGCCTTTTTCAAGGCTTTTCAGGCCTTCCTCGATCTTGGAGACCCTGTTGATGATATGGTTCTTCACGAACCAGACAAGTGGGGCTACCAGAAGGACACCTCCAATCAAGAGGACAAGGAAAATAAGCTTTAATGAGTATGGTTGTGTGAATACATAGAATGCCAATCCATCAGTTATGATAACAGTATAAACGATCATCAGGTTTATCTTTGTAATAAGGCTCCATTTGTATTTCAGATAGACGAGGAAAGAGACAAAAAGAGCGAAAACGATTATTATCGGGAAATATGTTATTAATTGACTGGCATCCAAGTTTGATCACCTCCGTTTTCGGTTTGCGGTTAATCTGTTATATTTAAATCTATGTAACCCTTATAATGTGGCTTTTATCCATGGGTTGGTTTTATATATCTCTCGTTCCTCCCTTTTTCCATGAGAAGACTTGATCCCGGATTCCTTAAGGAGTTAGAGGTATTCCTTTCTGAATCTCCTGACAAGGAGAGATTATCAAAGAAGAAGGTGAGACTGGCTGGCAAGTATGGTCTGAAGAATATACCTACGGATATTGAGGTCTACCTTAACTTAGATGATCCTAAAAGATATGAAAAGCATCTTCTTACAAAGCCTACGAGGACGATAAGCGGTGTTGCTGTAGTCGCTCTTATGACAAAGCCCATGAGCTGCCCTCACGGGAAATGCATCTATTGTCCGGGTGGAGTTGAGAGTGATTTCGGGGATATGCCCCAGAGCTACACAGGCAGAGAACCTTCCACGATGAGAGCTTTGAGGAACAATTATGATGCATATCTTACAGTCATGAACAGGCTTGAGCAATACATCGTCCTCGGCCAGAATCCTGATAAGATAGACCTTATCGTGATGGGCGGTACTTTCCCCTCTTTTCCGGAAAGATATCAGGTAGAATTCATAGCTTCAGCCTTCAAGGCGATGAACGATTTTTCAGAGGAATTCTATGAAGAAGATAGGTTCGATATAGACAAGTTCAGGGAATTCTTTGAACTGCCCGGAGATAAGGACGATAAGGAGAGGATAGACAGGATTAATGAGAAACTCTTGAGATTGAAAGGAGAACAGGACTTTGACTTCTCTGTATTAGAAGAAGAGAAGAAGAGGAATGAGAGGAGCAATATAAGGTGTATAGGTCTTACAATCGAGACAAAACCCGATCATGGTTTTATTGAGCACGGGAACAGGATGCTCTCTCTTGGCTGTACGAGGCTTGAACTCGGTGTCCAGACCACTTATGATTCAGTGCTTAGGAAGGTGAACAGGGGCCATGGTATAGAAGAGACCAAAAGGTCGGTGAAGGAACTACGAGACCTAGGGTTTAAGCTTAATTTCCATATGATGCCCGGCCTGCCCGGTGTTAGCTATGAGGATGACCTTGCTTCTTTTAAGGAGTTGTTTGAAAGTCCGGATTACAGGCCTGACATGTTGAAGATATATCCTTTGATGGTCTTTAAGAATACTGGAATTTATGAGATGTATAAGAGAGGAGAATATACACCAATAGATACGGAATATGCTGCAAAACTGATCGCTGAAGTCTTCAGGTACATACCGAGGTATGTGAGGGTGATGAGGGTACAGAGAGACATCCCTGCATCGCTTTCTGCAGCTGGTGTGATGAAGAATAATCTGAGGCAGTATGTTGATGAGGAGATGAAGGAGAAAGGAATAAAGCCGGAAGATATAAGGGCAAGGGAAATAGGTCATGTTCTTCGTGGCAAGGAGCATGATCCTGAACCAGAGATTAATGTAATTGAGTATGATGCTTCAGGGGGAAAGGAATTCTTCATCTCTATAGATGATAAGAAGCTTGACGCTATCCTTGGTTTCTGCAGGTTGAGATTCCCCTCTAAGGCATCAAGGGAAGAATTCACTGATAAATCGGCCATGATAAGAGAGCTTCATGTGTATGGTAAATCTGTGGCCATTGGTAAGGAAGGTGATGTACAGCATAAGGGTTATGGGAAACAACTCATGGAGAAGGCCGAAAGTATAGCAAGAAAAGATGGAAAGGATAAGATTCTCGTTATTTCCGGTGTAGGAGTGAGGGGATATTACAGGAAACTTGGCTATGAGCTTGAAGGCCCTTATATGACAAAGACTTTATGAGAAAATTTATAATCTCTTAGTGGCTACCATCCGATAATGGATACCTCTAATATCTTCAGGGGATTTGATGGCAGGGAGGAGGCTCTTTCGGGGATAAAGAGATTCAGGAAGATCGATGTGATGTTCTATCGTACGGATGATCTCATACATTCTTATCGTACTGCATTGATGAGGTATCATCTCTCTCCACATATAAGCTCGGTTTTTCCGGAGGTTGATAATAATAAGGGTTTCTATGCTGCCCTGGCTCATGATGATCATGAGATGATTGATGGTGATATCCCTCATTCCAGTAAGAGATCGATGAGCAGGATAGAGAAGAATATCCATGATATGGAAGAGCTGAAGTCCATAAAGGAACTTTCAGAAATTTATCCCGAACAGCTCGATGGTTCGGGGTATAAGTATGAGGAGCTCCAGATGATGGGATTTGAGAAGGACGATATCTCCTCACAGATAAATTCTTTCATCGATAAGGTGGATGGATTCTGTGAGGCTTATCATGAGTTTCTGGCCGGCAATAACGCTTTCATGGAGCCAGTGAGGCATTACCCTGGAACGATTAATGGGCTGTTTGAGAGATTTCCTCTTCTTCAGAGACTTGAGGATAATCCTTTCTTTTCCAGGATTCCAGAAATAAACATGACAAGAGCTCTTGAGAATTCAAGGTCCCATACAAACGAGAGCATAAAGGAGAATTCAGGTCTTTATCAGTATGATCTCTGGAAGAGTATAACAGAGAGATATTTTGGGAGCCATGAGCTCACGAGAAAGAGAGAAGATTATTCTCTGCCCAAGATTGAGCTGCCTGTCTTTCATAGAGAAGAGATGTATTCTGAATGAACAACAGTTTTCAAAAAACATATAAATGAACTGATGACCCTTTCATTATGGACATAAAGATAAAGCAGTCTTTCAAGGATCATTTCTCACAGCTGACTGATTATGATGAGTTCATAAGGTATTGTTTAAGCCCCCTAAGGAGAGCAATAAGGGTTAATACACTCAAGATCTCTGTCGGGGCCCTTAAGGAAAGGCTTCCTGATGGCTGGGTCCTTGAACCGATACCCTGGACAGATGAGGGTTTCTGGATAAAGAACGATAAGGGCAGGAAGGATGTAGGTAATCTGGATGAGCATTCTCTGGGCTATATCTATGTCCAGGAGCCGGCGAGCATGATACCTCCTATAATTCTCGATCCGAAGCCTGGTGAGAAGGTTCTTGACATGTGTGCATCTCCTGGTTCGAAGACGACACAGATAGCCCAGTATATGAAAGGGGAGGGTCTTCTTGTCTCTAATGATTATAAGGCTTTAAGGATGAGGCCCCTTGCGTTAAATGTCCAAAGGACAGGTATAACTAATTGTGTAATGACCCTTATGAGGGGCCATCAATTCAAGAAAGCAGGAATGGTTTTTGATAAGGTTCTTGTGGATGCTCCATGTTCAGGTACAGGGACGATCAGGAAATCATTGAAGACACTTGATATGTGGAACGAGAATATGACGAAGAAACTGGCGAAAGAGCAGGTGAATCTTATCACTTCAGCTTATGAGGTGCTTAAGCCAGGAGGGACTCTCGTTTATTCTACCTGCAGTGTCGAGCCGGAGGAGAACGAGGCCGTTATCTCTGCTTTGCTTGATAAGCATGATGATGCAGAGGTGGAGCCGATAGAGATCAATATGAAGAGGAGCGAGCCTTTCACCGAATTCAATGGTAAAGGTCTTAATGGGCAGGTCAAGAATTGTTTGAGGATCTGGCCTCAGGATAATGATACGGAAGGGTTCTTTGTAGCGAGGATAAGAAAATGTGGTTGACAATAATCGGACTATTGGGCATGTCTGGAATATTATCCGCTTTTGTCCTTGAGGATTTCAATAAGATAAAGAGAGGCGGCAGGGTCTATAACCTGCTGAACCTGTTCGGGGCTTTAATCCTTCTTGTTTATGCGTTCCTGAATGATGATATAGTGTTCATAATACTCAACGCTTTCTGGCTGGTGATTGCATTCTACTTCCTATTCTTCCGTAAAGAATGATTCATTCTGTTTCTTCTTTCTCTTCCCTGTAGACTTTGGCTGTCAGGCTTTTCCCTTCTATGTTTGAACCCTTTTTTTCAGTTATTTTAAGCGTATATTCTCCTGCTTCTGGAGTTATCTTGAAAAGATTAAGTTCCTTATGAACAGATATGGTGGTTTCTTTATCCTTATTAAGGATATCAAAAGAACTCCTTTGTTTCTGTCCGTCAGGGAATGTTAACTCTGTCCTGAATTCTCCCTGTATCCTGTTCCTGGTTTCTTTGTATGAGATATCTAAGTTTATGTTATGGGGGTTACGATCTTCCTCCAGATTGAACCTAAAAGTGGTCTCTTTGCTGTAATCTTTCTTCTCTTCGTGGATCTTCTCTCCGTATAGAGTTCCGCATCCGGCCAATAGTATAAGGACCAGTATGAGCGGGATAAGCATGGTTTTTCTCATTATTCATCACCTGAAGGATTTTTATTTGTGTAATATATTGTATCTCATATATTTATCTTTTGTGTTCTCTGTTATATGAATGGTCTGTATCCTTTATTCTGAAGGTTCTGTATAGGTAGGAATAAAGGTTCTGGTTAGTCTTTCCATTCGAACCATTGCCAACTTTCGCATTTATCGGGTTCTCTTACTTTTGCCTCGCCTGGTCATGATCAGCTTCTAAGAACAAAGTTACGTAATGCTTACCTTCTTTCTCAAATATATCGTTTGTGAAAGTCTTCTCTTCCACGTTTTTTATCTTAATACCTGTCTCTTCAAAAGTCTCTCTTCTGCCGCATTCCTTTATGTCTTCATCAAATTCAAGATGTCCTCCGGGAAAATTCCATGTGCTGTCTCCATGAGAGTTCTTCCTTTTACCGAGAAGGACCTTCCCGTCTCTTTTCACAATAACTCCTACTCCTATCTTCGGTCTTTTTCCCATGATTATTCACTTGTTCTTGTTCCTGTTCTTCTCGAGTTTTTCTTTGAATGCTTTCTCAAGATCTATGTCAAGGTATGATGCCAGTTTCATCGTCTGCCAGAGTATGTCTGCAATCTCATCTTCCATATTGCCAACATCTGTCGTGTTTGAAAAATCACCTCTCTTTGTGCCTTTATGAAGCATTGTCCTTGAAACCTCGCCTACTTCCTCCGCAAGATGAAGGAACGCATGTTCAGGTTTGGTCTCGCTTTTTGTGTAACCTACCTCTTTCAGATGTTCGTAGACAAGATCCTGTCCTTCTTTTATGTTCATTATCTCACCTGATTAATTTCATATGCAATCATTTAAATTATTTTGCTGATTAAAATACTCTCAAATATATGCTTTTTTGTGATTTTATTTGTAGTTTTTCAGGCCTTTTTTACATCGACAAAATATTTATATTCTTTTTACATTCTATGAGCCTTATGAAACCGAAGTTGATCATAATCAGGGGCTCTCCAGCTTCAGGTAAAAGCACTTTAGCCAGGAATCTGACTGAAAAGATGAACGGGAAGATAGCTCTGCTGATCGCTGATGAATTCAGGTGGATAATGACTGCACATGAGGACAGGGATAAAGAAGATTTTTCTATCTCATTTGATAATTATCTTTATGCTCTGGAGAATTATCTTAAAGCAGGATATACTGTGATCACTGAAGATGTATGGGAAAGGAAGGATAAGGATGAATCAACAGATGTAAAGAAGGTTCTGGGTCTGGGACAACAATACAATGCAGAGATCCGCCGGATACTTTTGAAAGGGAGCTGGGATAAGATAAGAGAGATGAACACTTTGAGGCCGATGGTCAATCCTGAAGAAGAGCTCAGCGAGCTTTATGACAGGGTCTATTCAAGGAAAATTCAGGATGAGGAAGTGATTGATATAGATGATAAGGATCCAGAGCAGGTCCTGGAAGAAGCGCTTGAGAGCATGTGAACTTTTTAGACTTTCATCTCATTAATCATGAGAACAGTTCCCTGATCTTATTACAATTCTCCTCTGCCTCTTTAATACAATCATCTAAAGTAAGCAGGCTCTTCTTCTGTTCCATCTTCTGGATGACCTTATCAACTGCTTCTCCAAAGGGGACCTGCCTTTTGCCTAGTTCATGAAGCCAGACAAGACTGCCTTCAACAGTAACGAACTTGAAACATTCAGCATTTTTCACGACTTCTGCAACTTTTGATCTTGCAGGGATTTTGTTATGGTGAGCTTCAATAGCGTTCAGGATCATCTCTTGCTCATTCTTATCAACACCCCATTCATCCAGATATCTTTTTGCAAATTCAGAGCTGAGTTTGGGATGGTTCTTCTGTATCTCTCCTTTCCATGTCGGGCTGAAGACTGTATGGGCGAGATATAAAGAAGCCAGGACCAGTCTTTCCTTAACTCCGTGTTTTCTGGATAATTCCTTTCCCTTCTTTACTGCAAGTTCTGTTAATGACCAGGCAGGTGCTTTATTCTCTTGAGTCTGCTTATGCATTAACTCTTTTGATAGGTTGACTAAGTCCATAATATTGTATTGGATTCTTCTGAATAAAAATTTATTGGA
>JBNJDG010000044.1:0-7679 GCA_051819665.1 Nanobdellota archaeon | reverse complement strand
CTTGTCTTTGTAGCTGAGGAACTTAGCGGTGGCTTCTTTGCGCCAGTCTATAGTTTCATCCTTGAGAATGCTCAGTTGATACAGGTAGGTGGTTTCATATTCGGTACGTTGGCTCTGCTTTTCATTTCCCTCTATCTTACAGGCCATCTCCATGTTAAAAGGCCCAGCGTGATACATGTCCTTCATGAGGAGGGTAGAGCTGTCGGTGCGAGAAAGAAAATCGAGAGGTTCTTCACTATCTTTTTTGTCCTGTTGGCTTTCTTCATACTGGCTTTCAATCTGATGATGGAGTGGCTCGCCATAATAGTCGATGCTTCGGTGATCGTGCTGGCGTTCCTTTATTTCGTTTATGTCTTCTTCAAGAAGAGGAACTTCAATGTTGATTCCTTTATCCATAAGCTGGGTGAGAATGTTGAAGGTTTCTACGCTAAATTCATTGAGCTTTTTCATTCAAGGAGAAGGTTCATGCTCGGATTTTCGGGTATGCTTGTGCTTCATCTCCTTACGGATCTTGCATTGTTTGTCTTCCCCTCTCTCGGCCTCCATGAGAATGTATATATAGGGATAGATAATATCTCGAGTGTTTTCTCTTCTGTTGTTTCAGGGCTTGGTGTTCTGGAGAAGGTTGTTGTATTCCTCGTCTTTGTGCTTGTCTATGTTGCCCTGTTCTTCCTGATGTTCGGTCCTGCCTATATATGGTGGAAGGTCTATAAGAGAGAGGGCATGAGGCTTTATAGATGGGAAATATCCCTTTTCCTCGGTTCTGTCGTGGTTTTCCTTCTTGCTCCCTTCATCGATTTCTCCTCTATAATCTCCGGAAAAATGACCGGTGTTGCCATCGGGTATAGTACAATAGCCTTGAACTCCTACTTCGGAGCCTTGGCTTTGGGGATATTTGTGTTCTTCCTCGTTGATGTTCTCCTGCCTCGTTTCAAGAGGCTTCTTACGAAATTATCTTTCGCTATAGTACTCGGTTTCTTCACTTATTATATCTACAAGTATGTTCTTAGCATAGCTAATACTTATGCTGGTTCTGTCAAGACGCTCTTCTCTCTGGGTAATATTTATATATCTGTCTTCATGGGGCTTTTCATGGTTATCCTGTTGTTGAGTTATCTTTTCGGCTGGATAGCCTTCCTTAGAGAAAGCTTTTATGAGATACGGAGGACAAGATGAGATACATCCTGATGTTTTTGCTGCTGGTGAGTCTTGCAGCCGGACAGGTGACTGAAGGAGAGGGAGATTTTGAGTACACGAAAGGCCTGAATGGTTCTGATAATGTTTCATCAGCTAATATTAATGACAGGGATAATCTTTCTATAGATGCAGGTTTCAGCCAGAGCCCTTCATTGATAGAGAAGCTGAAAGGGATGTATGAAAATGTAGAGGAGCGTTCTGAGAATGAGCTCATTGTTGAAAAGTATTATGAGAACGGTTTTATGAATTTTGAGATAACCGGTTATGCGGTTAATGTTGAGCTCTTTGAGTCAATACCTAAAGAGCTTCTAGATAATGCTTCTGAGCTCAATTCTTCTTCTGATTTTGAGGTGATTGAGGAAGATCCTCTCGTGATGTGGAGCTTCGCTTCTGTTGAAGGGACAGAGAAGGTAAAGTATGAGGCTGATGAGGATTTCATCGGCGAGACTGAGACAGTCGTTCTTTCTGGTGAAGTTGAAGAGGAGAAGGATCATGAGGATGATGGTGAGAGGAATAAGACAGTAGAGGATAATGTCTCTGAAGGCAATCTCAGTGTTGAGGATCAAGAGAATGATGAAGATAGGAATGATGCACTGCCCTGGATCGTCATAGCTCTTGTTATTATTGCTGTTATAGCAATAAAATCGATGGAAAAGAAGAAGTGAATCATTTGTGGTTTTTCTTATAATATGTGCCTTTCATCAGTCTGTAGGCAAATCTATTATCCTTGTGTAGCATAGGTACACCAATTAAATTCCCGCATTTGCATTCCAGATTTGAGATGTCTTTTTTTGATTTTATCTCTTTAAACTCTTTGTCAAGAATCCTGTCCAGATATAATCTGAATAATCCACCTTTGCCATCTTTCTGATATGTGTGCAACTTATTATCGCATTGTGCACAGTAAATGTCAATTATTTTGGTGTTCCCTCCTCTTTTCTGTCTGTAAGAGTCGTTTTTTATTTTATACATGAATATAACCTTTCGATATCCTCTTTATCATTCCTGTATATGTGAAGACTGTCTGCGATGTGGATGTATTTTCCTATGCTCACATTAAGCCGTTTTGCAATGTATATCATGAGTTCAGTTGCTATATTGAGATTCATGAGGAGTTTCTTGTATGCATCATTGGCTCTCATATGTACATGCATCTCCAGTCTCTTATCAATTATCCTGAACCAGATGATCTGTATGCATGGGACTTTATCTTTTTCCTGATCTTTAACAGGGTCCCAGAATGATACCTGTGCTCTTTTTGAGAGTGGGTCTTCTCTCAATCTTTCTATTACATACTCGGCCTGATCATTGAAGTGTTCAAATATCCTCTCGTGGTATAAGGCGTGTTCTTCGAGTACATTCCCTTTATCCCCTCCTCTGGTTATAAAATCATTGTATTCTTCCATGATCTCTTTTTTCATCGGGAATCTGTCATTTAATCTTTCTCCTGTCGGGTTGTTTATCTCTATAACTGCTGTGTCATCCCTGAGCATATCTTTGTTCTCTTTACCATTCTCATATAATTTGATTAAAGTTTTCTCCCATGCTTCTGATAAGTTATTGGAAATTATTGTTATCATTTTTATACCCTCTTATAATGTTGTTTAATCTGTAAGTGATATTGTTTATTGTGCTGTTGTTTTCTACGATGTAATCTATATTTTCGTATTTGTTATTGTATATATCCTTCATTTCTTCTATTGCTTTATTTTTTCTTTCTTCATTCATATTTCTTTTGTTTTGTCTTTCCATCAATGTATTTATGCTGTCCGGCATTATGTAAACGCCTGTTACATCTGTCTCAGGAATGGCTTTTATAAGATCATCTAGTTTCTGGACGGGCCAGTCAATTAGTTTGATCTTTTTTGTTTCTTTAGTCATCTCTTTTATAGGTGGCCCATACCAGTTTTCGTATATATGGTTCGGGAGAAGTATATCTCCTTTTCTCATCTTTTCATGGAATTGTTTAGTGTCCAGGTGTATTTTGTCAGTTTCATTTTCTCTTAATTCTCTTGTTGTGTATGGTTTGATATATTCATATCTGTTCTGATATTTATCAATGAGGTTATTGATTATTGTTGATTTTCCTGATTTGCTTGGTCCTAAAATTGCAACTAATCTATTCATTTTTTATACTCTCGATCATATTGTAAAGTTTTTCAGTTTCTTCAATAACATTATTCCTCCAATTTATATTATTCTTTTCATAGGGGTATAATATCCCTCTTGATGAGTTCACAATTATGCCGCTGTTGTATGAGTTGAGTAATTTCTTTGCTTTGTTTATGTCTCCACCTTGTGCTCCTATCCCTGCATAAAGGATTGGTCTATCTCCTATTTTCTCTCTTATCTTCGTGTTGTTTATATGGTGGGAAAGTATGGGTATTATATTTCCATAATTATCCCATTTCTCTATGGTTTCTTCAAGCACATGTTCCCATAGTCTTTTTCCTTCTACAACTTTATCTTGTATAGAATAGGCTGATTCATTGCTTGTTCTTGAAAGTAATAAGATTGATTTATCGGGATAGTTTTTGAATTCCTTGAATACATCTCCTCCCATATATGGGTTTACAGTAGTTCCATCACAATCATAGTCTTCAAAATGTTTCTTTAGATAGGCTTTCATTGTGTTTCCAATATCACCAATTTTGCTGTCCATAAATACTGTCGCATTTGGATTTTCTTTCCTTATATTTTTGGTGATTTTTTTTATGAGATTATCTCCATCTTTGTGTAAATCAAAAAAGGCCTTTTGTATTTTGTAGGCTGTTGTAAACTCCTTTGTTATATTAATTATCTCTTTTAGGAAAATCTTTGTAGATTTATCATACGAGTATTGATTGAATTCATCTGGGTATTTTTTTGGATCAGGATCTAATCCTATACAGACACCACTATTTGGCCTGATGAGTTTATCTATAGTTTTCATTTTCAAGAAAATGTCCGAGATGCTCTTTTTTAGCTTGTAAATGTTGTTTTGTGTATTTTGTTGGTTCTATTTCAGTTGGGCTTCTTATTATGTTATATCCTTCCTTTTCTAAGGGGTCTATTTTTTTCTTGTTATTTGTACCAAATTTTATATTGAAATTATTATCAATGCCTAAATATTTCATGGTGGCTATTGCTCCTTCATATGTTCTTACATCAAGGGATTCTTCACTAGAGTCCTCGCCAAGGAGACTGAATGACTCTACAGTGTTCACATTTAGTTCTTCCTGAAGGTAGAGGGTTGCAAGATGAAAGTCTGTCCCTCTTCCTCTACCGTCTTGTTTTGGTATATGTATTATAAGTCCCTGCTCTGAATTTATGAGTCCGTCTATTGCCATGTGTAGTTGGTCGAAACAATCACACATTTGGTCTTGGAATGTTTGGCCTGGCTCGCATCCTGAATCTATTCTAAGGTAAAGGTCTTTTTTATTATCATAGGCTGGCAGATAATGGTTTTCAGGGTCAAGCTCAGATTTTGTAAGTACCATGTACTTTTCCCAGATATCATCAATCTCAAAATTTATTTGATAGAAATTGTTATGATCGTCTTTCTTAATAGGTCCTAAGGCGGTCTTTGTTACATTGTAATCTCTCTCTCCGACATTTACAATTTTTGTCCTTTTTTCCATAAGTTTTTTTGCTATTCCCAGTGAATAATTTAATTCTTCTTTGCTTAGGTTTTTTCTCTCGCTTATATCTTCGATAAAATCTTCTAGATTGTCCAATTTCGTCCCTCCTGTTTTTTCCATCTTCACATAGCTCCCGCTAAGTTATTCTATCTTTATCGTGTCTCAGTTCACTTCTCCATGAACTTCTCTCTTGCTATCTCCTGCAACACGAAGTATTCCTTGCTATCAGTCGATCCTTTATCCTCTGCTTCCTCGTAAAATCTGTACAGATCTTCAGTCTTCCTGAATACTGCATCGATCAGGAAATCAAATCCGTTAGTTACCCTGTAGATGTTGTTTGTGTTCTCGTGATCCTTCATGTGTTCCAGAAATTCCTCTTCTCTTCCTTTATCAACACTGAACAGTATCTTCGTCCTTACATTATAGCCGATGTGCTTGAAATTCAGTAGTGATGTGTGCTTGTGGAAAATTGATTCGTTATACGTCCTGATCCTTTCGGAGACCGTGCTCTTAGGGATTTTTGTGGCTCTGCTGATCTCTGTCAGCGGAGTTCTTGCATCCTTTCTCAGATGACTTATTATCGGGATGTCTTTCTCCTGCATTTGTATCACAATAACCGTATTATGTGCATAAAATATATACTTTGTTCAATTATAATTATTATAGGTAATTATATAATTACTAAATCAAAATATATTTATATGACTGTTTCTTAGTAATTTATATGAAAAGGAAGATCAATCGAGTCGGTACTTCAACACTGACTGTGAGCCTGCCAAGCAGGTGGGTGAAGGAAAACGGCCTTTCAAAAGGGGATGAGATAGATTTAAATGAAGAAGGCGGGAATCTTGTCATATCAAGCACTGGAACTAACACGTCGGGAAGAGTTGAGCTGGATGTCTCTGAATACGGCAATATGGTCGGAAGGGTCGTAGGTGCTTTGTACAAATCAGGTTATTCTGAGTTCAAGCTTACTTTCAATGATCCGAAGACATCAACGCTTATAGAGAAGGAGCTCAGCAAGGGTTTCTTCGGGCTTGATTTCGTACATAAGGGGAAGCATCATTGTGTACTGAGGTCAATGGCAAACGTAGATCCGGGCGAGCTTGATACAAGCATAAGAAGGATATTTTGGCTTGTACAGGAGAATGCAAAAGAGGCTTATGAAGCTATCAAAGAACGGGATTTCGAAGCCCTGAAGCTTGTTGCGAAGAAGGATGTAAATATAAACAAGTTTGCCGATTTTGCAAGAAGGCTCCTGAATATTTACGGTTCCTCGGGGAAGAGGGATACGAGCATGCTCTATTTTATTGTCGAGGAGCTTGAGAATGTAGGTGATAAGTATAAGTACCTGGCAGAGCATATATCTGAGAATGATGTTGGGTTATCAGAAGATGTCCAGGATATCTTTAATAAGCTAATCAATTTTATAGATCAATTTTCAAAGCTGTTTTATTCGTTTTCAGCTGAGAAGTACAGGAAGTTCGGTGAATCATACAAGTCTCTTTGTAGGAAGATAAATAATGTCCGGAAGAATAAGGAGGGTGAGGATCTTTTGATTCTTGTGAAACTGGATTCTATCCTTCAGGCGGTCTTTGACCTTAACGGTCCCCTTTTGACATTACATCTTGGATGAAGTCATCCCATGAATCTATCCTTATTACGTTTTCATGTGTTCTTATATCTTTATTGTAAGGCCTCAGGAGCAGGTATAACCTTGTTCCTTTGTTACTGAACCTCTCAAGCTGGTAGGGAGAGTCTTCAAGCATAATCCTTATGTTGTTCTCCATGCATGCTTTCTCTTTGCTCTTCCCTGCAGAGCTTATTATTCTGTCGTATGAGATATTATTGTATTCCAGGTACCTGGTCATGACATTTATCTCATGATCTTTCCTGTTTGTTATGATGAAAATGTAGTGGTTCTCTCTTAGTTTTTTTATTGATTCTCCTGCGCTTTTTACAACAGGGGCAGTGAGCATAATCTTCTCAGAAATATAGATATCATCAATCATCTCTTCATATTCTGCAGTACCTATGATACTTGATAGCTTTTTCTTATCGGTATCTTCTGGTGATATGCTCTTACCGTATCTTTCTTTGACATAATCTATCTTCAGGGATACAGTATCTGCGATAACACCATCAAAGTCTATACCTAAGTTCATATTCCGGAAACAGATGCTGGTCTATAAAAAATTTGCCCTAGATGATCCTCTTAAGATTCTCTTGTTTAGTGGAGTTGATGTATTTCATGAACTGGTCCTTTAATCCTGCTGGCGCATGCTGGATGAACCTTTTCGTATACCATTCTGCCTCTCCCATCTTCCCCTGGTTTATCTTAGAGCCTATCTGGCAGAGATCATTCTGCATTATCTCGAGCTGCATGCTTGAGGACAGCTGCTCTTTCAGTTTCTCTGTATTCTGATAACCCTCTTTCTTGAGCATCTTCGTAAAATCATCGATGTATTTTTTTGTCTCTTCTTCAGTGTCTATACCGCTCTTTTCTATTGAGGGATTTGCGGTGAGGGTTATTATGTCTCTGATAGGATTGCCTATGCCTGCCTTCTCATAGTCGATTATGACAGCTCTGCTTTCCAGCTTCCCCCGGTTGTAGTTTTCACTGTTCATTATATTGCTGACGAAATAATCATTGTGGGTGAGGAAATTGAATTCCAGGTTGTTTTCAGACAGGTATTCTTTGAATTTATCCAGGAATCCTTTACTCTCTTCAGTCTCTCCAAGCCTTTTTATGAATCTATCTTTCATCTCCTCCGTATGGTCCGGTCCGCTAAGCTTTATGGGCTGGTTCTTGTATATTATGTGGTTGTCGTTCTTTTCAAGGTATCTATGGGTCATCAGTTG
>JBNJDG010000043.1:0-8014 GCA_051819665.1 Nanobdellota archaeon | reverse complement strand
TAAAGAAGATACTAAGTTATATCAACCTTTAGGTTGAGGAGGTAAACAAAATGGGAAAGATAATAGGAATCGATTTAGGAACCACATTTTCAGCAGTATCTGTAATGGAAGGCGGAAAGCCTGTCATCATACCGAATGCTGAAGGTGAAAGGACAACGCCGAGCGTTGTAGCTATAAACGATGACAATGAGAGGCTTGTAGGAAGGGTTGCAAAGAACCAGACAATAACCAACCCTGATAACACGGTCAAGAGCATAAAGAGACATATGGGTGAGGATCACAAGGAGAAGATGAAGGATAAGGATTACACTCCTCAGGAGATCTCCGCAATGATCCTCCAGAAATTGAAGAAGGATGCTGAGAGTTACCTGGGTCAGGAAGTGACCGATGCGGTGATCACTGTGCCTGCTTATTTCGAGGATTCACAGAGGCAGGCAACTAAAGATGCAGGAAAGATTGCCGGCCTAAACGTGAAAAGGATCATCAACGAGCCGACTGCAGCTTCACTGGCTTATGGTCTTGACAAGGGTAATGACCAGAAGATTCTAGTCTTCGACTTTGGTGGAGGTACTTTCGATGCTTCGGTACTTGAGCTGGGAGACGGTGTCTTTGAAGTTAAGGCCACTTCAGGTGATAACCACCTTGGTGGTGACGATGTGGATCAGGCGGTCATGGACTGGCTTGCAGAGGAGTTCAAGAAAGAGCAGGGTGTTGACCTCAGAGAGGACAATACCTCGCTACAGAGGCTCAAAGAGGCTGCTGAGAAGGCTAAGATCGAGCTCTCTACAAAGAAGAGCACCAACATCAACATACCCTTCGTCACGGCTGATAAGAATGGTCCTAAGCACCTTAACATGGACCTTTCAAGGGCGAAGTTCGAGGATCTTATCTCAGATATAATCAGTAAGCTGAGAAGTCCATGCGAGAAGGCCATAAAGGAGGCCGGTTATTCGAATAATGACATAGACAAGGTGATCCTTGTGGGTGGTTCGACCAGGATCCCTGCAGTAAGGAATCTTGTGAAGGATATAACCGGCAAAGAAGGGGATAAGTCAGTAAGCCCTGATGAGGCTGTAGCAATAGGAGCAGCTATCCAGGGAGGAATCCTCGGCGGTGATGTTAAGGATGTTCTGCTTCTCGATGTTACACCTCTCAGTCTTGGTATAGAGACTCTTGGTGGTGTAATGACAAAGCTCATCGAGAAGAATACTACTATCCCCACGCAAAAATCGCAGGTCTTCTCGACAGCAGCTGATAATCAGCAGGCTGTGAGCATCCATGTTCTCCAGGGTGAGAGGACTATGGCTGCTGACAATAAGACCCTTGGTCGTTTCGATCTTGTCGGTATCCCGCCTGCTCCGAGAGGAGTCCCTCAGATCGAGGTGACTTTCGATATAGATGCTAACGGCATCGTACATGTAAGTGCCAAGGATAAGGGAACAGGCAAGGAGCAGAGCATAAAGATAACATCCTCTACCAATCTCTCTGAAGAGGAAGTGGAGAGGATGAAGAAAGAGGCAGAGAAACACGCCGAAGAGGACAAGAATAAACAGAAGGAGATAGAGACGATAAATGAGGCGGAAGGCCTTGTTTACTCGACCGAAAAGCTTTTCAAGGAGATGGAAGGTAAGGTCGATAAGAGCAAGCTTGACGAGATCAAGAAAGGCGTTGATGAGCTCAAGAAACTTCTGGAGCCGAAAGACAAGGATGTCGAGGCGATCAGGAAGAAGCTTGATGAAGTCAATAACAAGGTCCAGGAAGCCTCTTCGGAGATGTACCAGAAAGTCTCTGAGGAACAGGCCAAGCAGCAGCAACAGGGCCAGGGACAACAGGCAGGTGGTCAGCAGCAGTCTTCAGAGGGTGGTGAGCAGTCTTCAGGAGACTCATCCGGCAAGAAGGATGGCGAAGACGTAGTTGATGCTGACTACAAGGAAGAGAAGAAAGACGATAAGAAGGAATGAATTTCCTTCTTTTTTTTTAATATGGAACTCCCTTCAAGAGAGCAGAGCCAGTATCTCCTTACAGTAGGTTACAGGGTACCCCAGAATATCATAGAGCATAGTATCCAGGTGAACAGGGTAGCCATGTTCCTGGCCGGGAAGCTTGAAGAGAAAGGCGAGGAGGTAAGGAAAGAGCTGGTTGACAGGGCATCCATACTTCATGATATGCTGAAGATAGTCGAGATACCTACAGGGAACATATTCATACCGAAGAACAGCAATCAGACGAATGTAATATCCAAGAAGGACAGGATGAAGTGGATTGAGCTGAAGAGAAAGTACGGTGGCCTTTCACATGAAGTGGCTGCATACAGGGTCTTACAGGAGAAATATCCTGAGCTTGCGCAAGTAGTGAGGAAACACGGATATCATGAGATGGAGGGTGTGAATTCCCTTGATAACTGGGAAGAGAAGCTTGTATGTTATGCCGATAAGAGGGTCAAGCATGATAAGATAGTCTCTCTCCAGGAAAGATTCCGTGATGGCCATGAGAGGTATAAGGATAACAGGTATTACGATCAGTACAGCAGCGAGAAGATAAAGGAGATCGATGATAAGTTTTATGGGCTTGAAAGGGAAATTTTTAATAAACTGGATTTCGGACCTGAAGAGCTAGTAGAAAGGTTAGAGGCAGAGGAAAATGGCAGATAAGGATTATTATGATATACTCGGAGTTGACAGGAACGCTTCTAAGGAGGAGATAAGGAAGGCTTATAAGAAACTGGCCAAGAAGTATCATCCAGACCTTAACAAAGGCGACAAGGAGGCTGCTAACAAGTTCAAGGAAGTTAATGAGGCAGCATCCGTGCTGGCTGATGATAAGAAGAGACAGCAGTATGACCAGTTCGGGACAACCGGACAGCAGGCCCAGGGCGGAGGATTCTCTTCCCAGGATTTCAGTGATTTCGGATTCGGTTTCGATTTCGATGATATCTTCGAGAGCTTCTTCGGCGGAAATCCGTTCGGAGGGGGTTCGAGGAGAAGAAGGAAAAGAGGCGGAGCAGATCTCCAGACAGATGTTGAGGTTGATCTTGAGGATGTCTATCACGGCACTAAGAAGGAGCTTAATGTTGAAAAGCATGAGACCTGTGATAAATGTAAGGGCAGCGGTGCAAAGGATGATGATTCTATAGTTACATGTTCGACCTGTAAGGGCAGTGGTGTTGAGAAAAGGGCTCAGAGGACCCCTTTCGGTATTTTCCAGAGCACAGGGCCCTGTTCTTCCTGTAATGGCAGGGGTGAGGTCATAAAGGACAAATGCAGTGCCTGCGCCGGAGAAGGAAGGGTCAAGAAGAAGAGGAAGATAGAGATTGATATCCCTGCAGGTGTTGAGCATGGTAATACCCTCAGGCTGGAAGGCGAAGGAGAAGCCGGACCGAACGGAGGTCCTTCAGGCAACCTTTATGTGAGGATTTTCGTCAGGGAACACGATATCTTTGAAAGGGAAGGATCCGATCTTATCTGTAAAGTACCCATCTCTTTCGTACAGGCTGCATTGGGAGCTACAATATCTGTTCCAACAATCACGGGAAAAGCAGAGCTGAAAGTGCCTCCCGGGACCCAGAGCCATACTGTCATGAGGATGAAAGATAAAGGATTGCCTATGCTTCATGGCTCAGGAAGAGGGGATCAGCTCGTGAAGATTATAGTCCAGGTGCCTAAGAGGCTTTCGAAGAAGGAAAGAGAGATAATCGAGCAGCTTGCTGAAGAGATGGGGGAGGATGTGGCTCCCCAGAAGAGTTTCTTCGGTTTCAAGATCTGAGTCTGAACACAGGACACTGGACAATGTCGGGTAAGGGTTTTAAATCCCTTCTCTTTGCTTATTTCTATGATAAGAAGAAGTTTTTCGTTTCTTGACGGTATAGGAGAAAGAACAGAGAAGAGTTTATGGTCTGATGGCATTGATTCATGGGATAAGTTCCTCTCATGCAGTAAGGATTCTGTACCAAGTATATCTGGAAAGAGGAAAGCTTATTACGACAGGCGGATAAAGGAAGCGAGGAGCAATCTGTATAGCTTCAATTCTTCTTATTTCAGGAGTATAAGGGACACTTGGAGGCTCTATGATTTTTTCAGGGATGAGACCGTATTTCTCGATATAGAGTCTTCAGGCAATTCAGAAGATGATTACATAACCATATTCGGGCTTTTTGATGGCGTTAATACTAAGGTTATGGTGGATCTTGACCTTAAGGCTCTTGAAGAGGAGCTTTCTAAGTATAAGCTGATAGTGACCTTCAACGGCTCATCTTATGACCTTCCTCTCATCAGGAAGAAATTCGATATCCTGCCTGAAATACCTCATATAGATCTAAGGCATCTCTGCAGCAGGCTGGGTTTAACAGGGGGCCTTAAGGAGATAGAGAAAGAACTTGGAATAAAAAGGCCCGGCTTGGTTGGCCAGCTTGGAAGTGGTGATCCTCTCACGCTATGGAAGATGTACAGGGCTTCAGGTGATGAATATTATCTCGATCTTCTTGTAGAATATAACGAGGAGGATGTATTCAATCTCAAGAAGATAATGGAACACTGTTATGAGAGATTATCTTCTATGCCTTTTGAGTAGCTTCCTCAGTTCTTTCTCGAAGGATTCAATATCTGCGAATTCCCTGTAGACAGAAGCGAACCTTATATAGACTACATTGTCGAGTCTTTTCAGGTGTTTTATGACTGCCTTGCCAACCTCTTTGCTGTTTATCTCAGTAGAATCCTTCCTCCTCAGGTCTGTCTCGACCTTGTCAATAACTTCTTCTATCTTGCTTATGGAAATGTCTCTCTTCTCACTCGCCTTGAGGATGCCTCTTCTTATCTTTTCCCTGTCGAACAGTTCTCTGCTGCCATCTTTCTTTATGATGAAGAGATCCACCATCTCTATACGTTCATAAGTTGTGAAACGTTTACTACATTTATCACATTCCCTTCTCCTTCTTGTTATATCTTCAGTGGTGTCTCTGCTATCTATTACTCTGGTGGTATCATGGGAACAGTAGGGGCATCTCATTTTATCTGTACCTGTAGAGATTGAGGAATGAGCTCACCTGTGTCCTCAGATGATTGCATTCTTCTATAAGGCCTTTCTCTGCTCTGCTCACAAAGGGATTCCAGACGAACTTATCGAAGATCTGCTGGAGGAAATAGAAAAAGGCTTTGTCCTCCCATTTCCTCTCATAATCCGTGATAAGATGACCTGTGATGATTACAGAACAATTTCCCTGGTTAAGCCTTATCTTCTTGCCGTTCTTCTCCACTTCTACCTCCTTCACCTGATCACACTCTATCTCGCACTGGATCACATATTTGATATAGTCGCTTGTTTTTTTATAGGGTTCTTTGTTAATATAGATCTTTTTCCCGTCCTGTTTATCTTCCTGAAAATTATTGAGCTCATGTTTAGTGTATCCTTTTTCCATGAACCAGAAATCTATCAGCCTGTAAAGTTCCGTGACACTGAAAAGTCCCTTGTAATTGGTTCTTACATGGTCGTAGATTATTTTTCTTTCCATCTTTCCACTTGTTCAGTATCTATCGATAGCCAGACTCAGGGTTGATATTCTCGTCAAGGATTTATAAAGTTTTTCATAGATAAAGCAGTGAGTATATTAAAAGAATCCTATTTATACCTGTAAAGATTGAGGAAAGACCTCACCTGAGAGAGGAAATCCCCGCATTCCTCTGCAAGCTCGCCTTCACCCCTGCCGAGATGTACATTCCATACGAATTTGTCCACAAGTCCTCTGATGAAATAATACCAGGGCTTTTTCTCCCATTTCGCTTCATAATCCGTATTTATATGTCCGGTTATTACAACTGTACAGTCACCCTGATTGAGCATCATCTTTTTTCCGTCCCTTTCCACTTCTACCTCTTTAAGATGATTGCATTCTATCTCGCACTGTATCACATAGGACATATAATCCTTGATGTTCTTGGAAGGCTCTTTGTTAACATAGATCCTCTTACCGTCCTCTTTCACTTCCTCGTCATACCTTAATTCATGTTTCGTGTATCCCCTCTCGGCAAACCAGGAATCTATCATATTGTAAAGCTCTGTAAAACTGAAAATCCCTTTGTAATTGATTTTCCTGTGATCGAAGACTATTTTCCTTTCCATTTTTATTTCCACTTAAGGTCGAATTGGTCGCCGCTGGCAAGCATTCCGAGGTCTCTCTTTAACAGATCATGAAGCTCAAAAAATTCATACTCGAGCTTATCTCCCTGTATCTGGAACCTTCTCTTTATGATATTATTTATGTACCATTTTCTCAGCCCTTCAAAGAAAAAGCTTTTTTCGAATTTATCCTCGTAATCAAAGTGTAAGAGCGGCCACATGACTATCTTGGCCCTGCATTTAGACATCTCCACTTTCTTCCCGTTCTTCATTACTTCTACAGGTATAACATCCCATGTGTGGATCTCAAGCTTTATCTCGAATTGTATGAAATCGTCCTCTTTCCTCTTGCCGAACATCTTGAGTTCTTCTTCGGCACCCATCGGAGAGGGGATCTTGGATTTCTGATCCTTTTCATGGAACTCGTAATCATGATTCCTGAACCATCTCCTTATATCAGCATATAGTTGTTTGATATCTGCCACGCCCTTGTTCTTGATTATTACATATTCATCATGGGGTCCAAGAGGGTTTGCATCAATAGACATAGAATAAAAATAAAGTCATATGTTTATAAAGTTTTTCATACTCTCTCTATACATCTCTCACAAACTACATTGCCGTTCTTCCTGACCACTTTCTCCGCATACTCTCCGCAGATCTCACAGATGCCTTCCTGTTCGTTGACCTTGTTTATAGGCTTCTCTGCATCTTTCTTTATGTTCATCTTCTCTACAAGAATATCGAAAAGTTGTGGCTCTATCCTCAGAACATCCTTCATGGTCAATATACCGGCGAGCTTATTCTCATGGATTACAGGAAGATGTCTTATATCGTAATCCTTCATGGTCTTGATAGCTTCGAAGATATCTTTATTTGGGTCTATAGTGACAACATCATCCACCATGACATCCTTTGCAGAGATCTTGGTGATATCTTTGCCTTTCCCTGTGAAAGAGCTCGCTTTTGCTATAGCTTTCCTGACAATATCTCTTTCTGAAATTATACCTTCGAGCTTATCATCGTTCTTAATGATAAGGGTACCAACTTTCTTCTGTACCATCATAGCGGCGCATTCTTCAAGAGACCTCTCTGGTTCTACTACGACCGGTACTTCGGTCATCACATCTGAAACCTTGTATCCTGTTTCCATTAAACCCACCTGAACAAGGGAAAAATACAGTTGATTAAAAATGTTTCGTTTTTAATCCTGCTTCACTTTAAGTGTCCTTAATCTGTTAACTGCCGAGGCCAGCTCATGCTTCCTGAATCTCGCCAGGCTTCCTGATCTCTTCTCTATTATGTCAAGGCCTTCGTTCTTTATATCAGCAAGTACTTTCTCCAGGACTTCATTCAATGTACTGTTCTTGTCCATATACCTTTTTGCGTAGAGTATGGCCTTCGCTATCCCCCTGGTCTGGCTCTCATCTGCCAGCTGCTCGATAGAGCTCAGTTCTATCCTCTCCTCTCCGAACTGGATCGCCTCTCTTCCCTGTGCCTTCACTTTCGCTTTCCTGCCCTTCATAGGGTCTATGCTGTCTTTTACCGGTGTTCTTTCGGTTATACTGCCGAAATTCTCCCGGCCTTCCTTCTTTCTTACAGTCTGCTTTGATATCTCCTTTGCCCTTTCCGTGAGATCGTAAGGCAGATAATTCTCCATGGCTATGACCTTATCGGCTATGCCGAAATAATCCCCCGAGCCTCCTATAACGAGGATCGAGGAAACACCATGGTCTTCATAAAGTTGCAGAGCTCTGTCTATGAATGGCGTTATCGGCTCTTTGTCCTTCGAGACAAGCTCCTGCATCCTCCTGTCCCTTATCATGAAATTGGTTGCTGAAGTATCTTCGTCTATGAGAAGGCATTCTGCACCGCATTCAAGGGCTTCTATTATATTTGCTGCCTG
>JBNJDG010000042.1:0-8052 GCA_051819665.1 Nanobdellota archaeon | reverse complement strand
CATCTTCAGAATTCTCCGACTCTTCCCTGAAATCCTCTTCATCGACCTTGTTCTCTATCTGGTAATTCTTTATGGATTCAAAAACAGTCTCTTCCTCTTTCTTTGCCTTCTCTTTTTCACTATGCTGTTGTTTCCCCGTTCCTTCATCCTTTTTCTCATCTACCATGACAGATGCTTAAAGGTTTTCTTATAATCCTTATAAGCGTTCCATAATGATTTGTTCGCATGTCCTTTGGCCTTATCCTTATCCTTGCCGTCCTTATAATCATCGACACCACTGCCTTTACCAGCACTGAATATCTTCAGGCCTTTGAAAAGCTCCGCGAAAGGATTATCCTGCTTGACTTTCTCCGGCTTAGCCGGTTGTTTTGGCAGATACCAGCCGGCGTCAGGGTCATCTGAGAAATCCTCGCCCGCCTCCTTGAGATAGTTCATCAACTCCTCACCAAGAGCTTCCATTGCATTCTTTACCGAGTTATCTACATAACTGAGAAGCCTGAAATCCTCTTCGTTCTTCATAGCCCTGTATTTCCTAAGGTCCTCATCTGTCCAGGAATATGCCCTGAGGGTGAGATCCACTTTACCAATATGAAGCGGACCCCGCTGATATTCCTGATGATAGTTCATAGCAGGAGCAGTACGGTAGTCGAAATGTGCAAGGACACAGGCATGCCTGTTGCCGAACTTTTTCCTGAAAAGCACCTCCAGCTCTATGAACGATGTCTCGAAGGCAGAGATTATCTCGGGCGAGTCCATCCTGTTCGTATCCATCTGAAGCCTCCTTATATTCCTGAGGTAGGGCTTCACCCAGTGCATGTAGAGCTTAATAGTATCAAAATGCTGTCTGAGGTATTTCAAAGTGAACTTCCTCTTGCTCTTAAGCTCCGAAAAAGTGCTCTTCTTCCACTGAAGATAAGTCCTCAGCTTTCTCTTGAGAACTTCCTTGAGCTTTCTGTTGAAATCGAGCCTGTCCACATCCTCATCTACTTTTTCAGGACCTGCAGGATGGATGCCGAAGAAAAGATCAGGCAAAGTTGCAAAACCAAGCTCCCGGGCCATACCATAGACGGAAGCCGGATTCTTGGATCCCTGCTCAACCATATCCACCCAGATACCTTTGAGGGTTATCTCCGCACTTTCCCTGCTCTTCGAGTTCGAGTAAGAATCATAATAATAACCGAGCCTTTCATCGAGTATCCTCAGTTCTCTTACCAGCTGGAAAAGCTCTTTGGTCATCTTTCCTATAGTGGCCAGGAAATTGCTCACCTTATCCTGCTGCATACCGAGTCTCTGTTGTGAGGCACCGAAGAAGGAACTGTTCTCCCCTGCCGAGAAAACATCCATAAGTTTCTCTATATCAGCGAAACCGTTCTCGTCCCTCATATAATCTATGAGCCAGAAATATCTCTCCTCCATCGAGAGACTGAAATCCTCAGCCACCATCCTATAACGTTTAGTCGGCTTAGGGAAACCAGTGGGAGAATAATTGCCGAGCTCTATATCCTCCCTCTCTTCAATCTCTTCCTTAAACCCATACTTCTTGAGCAGTTCAGAATCTGTCATGACATTTTTCTCTATAGTGAAATTCATTTATAAATTTTCCTGTTGACAACAAGCATTCTTTTACATCATTTCTTATACTTTTTCCCGATGGTGTCCATCATCCTTCTTATCTCTACCTCTCTCAGGTCATCACCGGCCTGCTCTATCTTCCTGAGCAGGTATTTCCTCTCCTCAAAGAGAAGAGAGTCTGAATACATACTGGTAAAATCAGTAAGAATATTACCAATGTCCCTGTAGTCATATTTATCACCTTCACTCCTGTTTTTAGGCATCAGATCCTCACCTATAGGTATCTTCTTATCATTGATGCCATAATAAGGCACAAAATAACCGTCCTTTTTCTCCCTGAAAATCCTTAAGTCTGAGATGTTCTGGTAATATCCCTCTTTTACAGGAGTCCTTCCATGAAATATATTGGTCCTGAGCCTCTCTACATCCTGGTGATAATGATAGCCCAGATAGAAGGCCGTAAGAAGGCTCGCTTTCCCGACTATCACAGCCAGGCCTTTCTTGCTTATCCTCATCTCAGTGTCCTCTTGGTTATCTCCTTAGCCGCTTTCCATCTCTCCTTATTGCTGAGGTTCTGATAATATCCACCGAAAAGGTTCACCTTCTCCTCAGACGTATAAGGTCCTGTAGAGACATAATCAAAGAGAGAATCGATGGTGTTGACGGAAGGCTTATCGGAGAAAGCATGATAGAGGAAATTCTCTTTCTTCTTATCAGGAAGGCTCTCATACATGCTCATCATCTTATCATAATCTCCCCCTCCCGGCTTTTTTACCTTTTCCTCTACCTGTTCCTTGCTACCTTTCAGGTCATTGTACTTCTCGATCATCCTTGAGGGGATATTATGCTTATCTGCAAGATATAACCCCCCTGCCAGAAGACCAAGCATTACCAAACGTTTTAGTGCTTTTCCCATATTACCCTTATTTATTTGGATTAAAAAAATAATTTTCTGAAGAGAATCCGGAAATATTACAAAGAGAAGAAAAAAATTGCACTGGCTATCAAATGTTTTTAATATAAGTGATGTTTTTTGAAGATATTATGGAAGTTCCGGAAGAATTTGATGTCCTTGTCAAGACGAATGCTAAGAAGACTAAGCTCAACGAGTATGATGATGACAGGAAAGCTTACAGGATGGATGTCAAGGCCCCGCCGGAGAAGGGGAAAGCTAACAGGGAGATAATCAGGTTTATAGGGAAAGAGATGAAAAAAGAGGCAAGGATAATGAAAGGGCAGAAGAGCAAGAGGAAAAGCATAAGGTTATTATAAGATAAAAGATTTAAATGATGAGAAAAAGAAGGAAACAGGAGTGTTTTTATGGCAGAAGATAAGATATTCGATTCTATAAAAGACGAGGAAGAGAGACAGAGATCATGCATAGAGCTGATCCCTTCGGAGAATTTTGTCAGCGATGATGTACTTAGGGCTGTAGGCAGTGTGATGATAAACAAGTACAGCGAAGGATATCCAGGGAAGAGGTACTACGGAGGTAATGAATTCATAGACATTGCAGAGAACCTTGCGATAGAAAGGGCTAAAGAACTCTTCGGGGCAGAACATGTTAATGTGCAGCCTTACTCGGGCAGCCCTGCCAATATGGAAGTATATTCAGCCTTCCTGAATTTCGGGGACACAGTCCTCGCGATGAGCCTGGATCACGGAGGTCACCTAACCCATGGACATAAAGTGAATTTCTCGGGGAGATCATACAATTTCATCCATTACGGTGTAAAGAAAGATGATGAGAGCATAGATTATGAGGAAGTCAGGAGACTTGCTTTAGAGCATAAGCCGAAGATGATAGTCTCCGGCACAAGCGCTTATCCCGGTGAACTGGATTTCAAGAGGTTCTCTGAGATAGCAGAAGAAGTCGGTGCTGTAAGCATGGTGGATATGAGCCACATTGCAGGCTTGGTTGCTGCAGGTGTACATCCCAGCCCTTTCCCTCATACTGATGTGGTCACCACGACGACACACAAGACTTTAAGAGGGCCGAGGGGAGCCATGATACTCTGCAGGAAAGAACACGCCAAGAAGATAGATAAGGCAGTCTTCCCGGGCATGCAGGGCGGCCCCCACGAGAACATGATAGCAGGTAAAGCTGTTGCTTTCAGGGAAGCTCTCGATGAAAGTTTCAGAGAATATTCATCACAGGTCGTAAAGAACGCAAAGAAACTGGGAGAGGAACTGAAGAAGAGAGGATTCAGGCTTGTAACTGGCGGAACAGAGAACCATCTTCTCCTTATAGACCTTACTGAGAAAGATATTACAGGTAAAGAAGCAGAGAACATCCTTGATAAGGCAGGCATAACATGCAACAAGAACATGATACCTTATGATGAAAGGTCTCCATTCAACCCTTCAGGGATAAGACTCGGGACACCTGCTGTAACCACAAGAGGCATGAGAGAGGAAGAGATGACCACCATAGCAGACTGGATGGACGAAGTCATAAGAAAAAGGGATGAGGAGACCATAAATAGAGTCAGAAAAGAAGTCAAAGATATGGCAACAAGATTCCCGCTCCACAAATGAACTGGAAAGATCTCCTATACTGGCTGAAAGAGAAAGACCTCCTTGATACGGTAATAAAGTATTACCCCCATTTCAAGAACATACTCGAGAAGAACCTCTTCATAAAGGATGAGCCTATAATCATAATCGCTGATCTGGGAAGGAAAGGCAAAAGGATACCAGCGATAGCAGCAGCCTGTTACCTGCTGGCAGCAAAAGAGCTGAAGAAGAACGTCGAGCTCATAATCCAGGGACCCAAGTTCAGGGGAGACAGGGCAAGCGAGGAGATAGTAGAGAAATTCCTGGATCTAGGGAACCACAATATACTCATCCTCTGCATGTCAGGCAAACTCGGCTCACTGAAAGCTATAGGAAAGAGTTTCAGAAAATACGTGAGACAGAAAAAACACAAATTCATCTCGCTCTCCGGCCTGAATTATACAAGAACTGAGCTTTTTCCCTCCATCCTGAGCACAATGACAGCAGATCCGGAGAAGATGGAGAAAAGAGCCAAAAAGCTAAAGAAGAAACTCGATAAAGCGAAGACAATTGAACTGAAGACAGACAAGGGAACTGATCTGAAAGTCAATAAGGAAGGAGTCGAGGCAGTTACCAACGCAGGCATCTACAAGGAATTCGGGAAAGGAGGTAATCTTCCCGCAGGAGAAGTGTATTTCCATCCACTCGGCAAGGAGAATGTTTCGGGAAAAGCAGTCATAGACGGATCCATAAGGACCCACAGGGGAACTGTAGTACTTAGAAGCCCGATCACAATCAATATAGAGAAAGGGAGCATAACCTCGATAGAAGGAGGGAAAGAAGCAGAGACCCTTAGAGAGACCATCGATTGGGCAGAGAAAAAGGCAAAAGTTAAAGAGAATGTCAGGAAAATAGGCGAGATAGGCATAGGGATAAACCCGAACGCGAGGATAATAAACCCTACGATGATCGATGAGAAGACTTACCTTACAGCCCATATCGCGAACGGGAGCAATCACTGGTTCGGCGGCCCTATAAAATCAGCAGTGCATTTCGATCATGTAATGAGAGACATTAAGATATTTGCGGACGGGAAACTTCTGAAATATTAACAAAGGAATGATAAGGTTTATAAGCAATAAGAACCACCTTATTCTTATGGCAAACAGACCCAATGATAAGCTCTCTCTGGCACTTGAAGAGGAATTCGAGAAAACAAGAACCTATTTCAGGGAACATGAAGAAGCCGAGATGGAAAAAAGGAACAAAGGCCATATCCACTTGTATATGAAAAACACGGAGAGCAGAATAGACATAATCCTGAACCATAATACAATCCATCTCAGATATGAGAACACCCTATACAAAAGCAAAATGAATAGGAACATTATCTGGCAGATGGAACCATACATGACCATGAAAAAAGAATTTCCTGATACCAGCTTTAAAGAGACCGACCAGGGTGAAATAAAGCTCACAACAACGAAAAATCATTGGCAACATAAAGATTTATACAAAGACATCACAAAACTTGAAAACATAATAAAGGAATATAAGTGATACCGACCCAGGAATTCTGTAGAGACACATACCGTAACTGATTTAAATAAAAAACGAATCCCCTCTGTCCATGGTTGTAGATGATCTTAAATGGGAGAAGGGCATTACAGTAAAAGGGCTTATCGATAAGTTCTCGAAGGTCGGTTTCCAGAGCGTCGAGCTGGCCAAGGCAAGGGACCTTATCGTGAAGATGAGGAAGAATTCTGCAAAAATTTTCCTTACATTCACCTCGAACATGGTCACATCAGGATTACGAGGGTTCTTCGCACAGCTCATATCCATGAGGATACCATCTGTTATCGTAACTACTGCCGGAGGCCTTGAAGAGGATATCATGAAAGCTCACGGTGAGAAATTTGATATAGGAAAATTCTCAAGTGATGATGTAGAGCTCCACGAGAAAGGCATCAACAGGGTAGGGAATCTCGAGATCAAGAGCGAGAGTTATATGAAGTTCGAGGATGTTATAACAGAATACCTCACTGAGATCTATAAGAAGAAGAAAAGATGGACAATCTCTGAACTTTTGAAAGAGCTCGGGCTGATGCTGGATGACGAGGATTCCATTCTTTATCAGGCAGCTAAGAACGACATACCTATCTTCTGCCCTTCCATCACCGATGGAGGCATAGGATTCCATCTCTACCTCTTCCAGCAGAAGCATGAAGATTTCATAATAGACCCGGTGAAGGATTTCGGGAATATCCTTTTCTCCTCGAGCCATGATGATAAGAAAGCCGTCATAGCCCTTGGCGGGAGCATCTCAAAGCATCATGCCATCATGGCCTCACTCCTTACAGGAGGTGCGGAATACGCATTATACATGACCACTGCAAGCAAAACATCCGGAAGCATGTCAGGCGCAACTACCAGAGAGGCGAAATCATGGGGGAAAGTCAAGGACGAGAGTGATATCACTACAGTAATAGGTGATGTGACAGTTATGTTCCCTCTGGCCATGATAGGGGCGCTGGAACAATTATCCGAAGAGGGACTTCTTGATGGCTAGGTTCATAATCAGCAGGGAGAAGGCTGTGGAAAGGTACAATAAGCTTAAAGAGCTCACTGATTTCATCTCCTATAGTTCGAAGACCAACCAGACAATAACAAGGATACTCCATGATGAGACTGACTGTTTCTTCAGCGTTCACCTGGAGAACGAGCTGAAACATATAAAGGACAAGAGCAGAGTCATATTCCTCGCACAAGGATGGGATGAGAACAGCATCGAAAGGCTCATCAACATGGGTATAAGGTTCTTCGCCGTTGATAATACCGTAGATCTCGAGATACTGAAAAGATACATACAGGAGAAGGGTGTCAGGATAAACCTCCTGCTAAGGATGAAGCTCAAGGAGAATACTTTGAGGACAGAAAGGCATTTCGTCTTCGGCATGGAATCGGATATGATAAAAGAGAAAGTGAGAGAGATGAAGCCCTTGGTGGAAAAACTGGGGATACATTTCCACCGGAAGACCCAGAACATGAGCGAGTGGAACCTGAAATTCGAGCTCGAGCATACCCTTGATGAGGACACCCTGGAGAAGATCGATTATATGGACATCGGAGGAGGACTTCCATCAGAGTACAAGAACACCAACATGAAAGTCATAGGCTCTATCTTCCCTAAGATAAAGAAATTCAAAGAATGGCTTGATGAGAGGGACATAAAGATGATCATCGAGCCGGGGAGATACATCTCTGCTCCATCGGTGAAGCTTGAGACAAATATCCTGAGGATATACGATAATAACATCATAATTGATGCATCAGTCTATAATTCCGATATGGACGCGTTGATCGTTCCCATAAAACTTAAAGTTGAGGGAGAACTGAACAAGGAGAAAGGAGAACCTTATGTGATAAAAGGTATAACGCCGTGCTCTACTGACCTGTTCAGGTACAGGGTCTATCTCAAGAATCCGAAGGAAGGGGACACCATAACCTTCATAAACGCAGGCGCTTATAATTTCAGGTCGAATTTCTGCGACCTCGGGAAGATAGAAGAAGTTATCGAATAATATGGCAAAGACAAAGCTTATCAGCATACCCCAGGAAGCGGGAAACATGAACAAGAACACAGGGTGCAGTAAAGCACCTGATAAGATAATAGAAGAGCTCGGATCATTATTCCTTACAGAAGACGGCGAGAATACACAATTCAGTCAGGATTCTGTGGAGATAGCTGAAGATGATTTTGAGAAGACGAACAGGAACATATATGAAAAGATAAAAGAGAATGAGAGATGCATCATCCTCGGAGGAGATCATTCTATAACATATCCATGTGTGAAAGCTTTCTCCGAAAAAAGCAAACATTCGGGATTGATAATGCTCGATGCCCATCCAGACTGTGAAAGTGATTTCATGCCTCCGAGCCATGAGGACCTCATCAGAGGCCTTGTGAACAATAAGGACCTGAAG
>JBNJDG010000041.1:0-8397 GCA_051819665.1 Nanobdellota archaeon | reverse complement strand
TCATCATCGCAAAGACGATCGAAATAATTATCAGACTAGTTATTTTTTTCATAGTTTATACCCCCACCTTTTTGTTTTTGTTTGAAATAGGAGCACATAGAAACCGATCCTGTGAAGTGTATGCTCTTTACCATTTATGCCCCCCAACTTAAGATGTTATTAACAGGGTAAATAAAGATATTATATAAATCTTCCCCTTTGTTAATCCATATTAATCATATCAAAAAATAACCATTTAAATATATAAATCATAATTCACCACTTTATCAGAACAAAAATTTTATAAAAATATATCCCTACAAAAATCCCACCATGGAAGAGAATTCCATAGCCATAAAAAAGAAAAACGAAGGAAATTATATAATCAGAGCGGGATCCAGTGATAAAGAGAAGCATTACAGGAAAGCGATAAACAAGGCCACCAAATCTGCAGACAATCTGAAAAGACTGAATATCTATGCCGAAGACGAAAGGACAAGAGAGAACCTGAAAGACATCACTGAAAAGATGATCTCAGAGACAAGGAAAAAGGAGAAACTGAAGGGAAAGATGGTCGATTACGCATGCATCGCCGGAACAATCGCAGGTGCTGCCATAGGATATTATTTTTTCAACGAGCTTGCCAATGATATGGAAGGGCAGATGACCACTATGGATAATGTGTACAAATACCTTGGCATAGGAACCTTTACAGCCATGGGCACTCTCACCGGCCGCCTGGCCGGCCTGCTGTCCCTGCCTAAACTAGAGAAAAAGCTGGAGAACAGGATAAAGAGATACGAAGCTTTCTATGACGCTCTTCAGAGGTAAGATCCCAGGATATTACCGTATCTTCTCTTCAGCTTCATCATACCGTCATTATGGAGCTGGCGTATCCTCTCCCTTGTCATGTTCTTCTCAAAACCTATAGTAGAAAACGATTTCGGATGTCCCTCCATACCATAATGTTGTTTAATTATGTCTGCAGTCCTCGCCGGAAGCCCGCTGAGGCATTTCTCAATCGCCCCTTTAAGAAATTCCCTGTTAAGCCCCTCATCCGGTGACTCTGCATTCCTGTTCTCAACAAGAGCCATATAGGGATTCTCTGAACCGGGAAGCCTGTCATCAAGAGATTTTATACTATAATCATACCTGAAACGCTCTGACATATCCATCTGGTATTTCTGAGAGTTCTCCTCATTTTCTTTCCTGTTGCTTATACTGTCCTGAGCCTTCTTATAGGGAAGCCTTATTAAAGGAGAAGAATCTGCCTTGTATCTGATCATCGACTGTCTTATCCACCAGACCGCATAGGTTATGAACTTGAAACCCTTTCTCTCATCATACTTCTCTGCAGCCTTGATCAGGCCTTTATTACCCTCATTGATAAGATCAGGCAGTGAAGAATTCTTGTCCTCGTACTGCTTGGCCACTGAAACCACGAACCTCTGATTATGAAGGACCAGCTTATCCCTGGCTTCTCTCTCACCTTCCCTCGCTCTCCTGGCAAGGCCGGTCTCTTCTTCAGGAGACAGCATCTCATATCCTTCAATATCCCTGAAGAATTTATTGATAGAATCCTCATCACGTTTAGTGATCTTATTAGTTATATTCAAAGACCTCATACTGCCTGGGTATTAAGCAAAGAATAAATAATTAACTGTTCATAAAAGAGACTATGAAGAGACATCATAAACAGTTACTGTCTTCCCGCAGTCGTCCTCAAAGACCTTCTCCGGGTCAACAAACTCACTATATTCCTCAAGAGAATCATATTCACCCTCAAGACCGTAATCATCACAGATAACGATCTTATCCGGGTCTATCTTCTCAAAATAAAGGTTTTCATCAGTGAAAAGCACCTCAGGCGACAACCAGAAACTGGAAACATTATGATTACCATAATACCCGAACCACGGCCAGAAATTTGACAGGACAACCTTATCTGAAGGCACCGTTCTCCTGATATAATCAACCGACCGGGCCATTGCCCCGTCATTCTCACAATCGATCTTCTCCTGAACATAAGCCAATGAGGAAACCGATGAGAGATAGAGAGGTACGAGCAATAAAAGCAACAGGATAACCATGGCAGAATTATACAACACCCCACTAAGCCCACGCAGCCTGAAACGGAGGTAATCAAGACCCTTCACCTCAAGAAGTACTATAAGAGGGAGAAGGACAAGGACATACCGTGTCAGCTTAAGCTTTACGACGAAAAGGTAAAGCAGGAACTCCAGAATAAGCAGGAAAGAGAGCATCATGAAATACTCTTTACGTTTGCAGCCATGCCTGAAAGCGAAAAAAGCAGCTAGGATGAAAAGCAGACCGAACGAGAATTGGGAAACAACTTCTGAAAGAAGGACATAAGGGGACTGGAAGCTCGTATACTCAGCCACCGCCGAACCCTGCGCAAAAAGGTCCCAGAGAGGATTACCATAATTCACGAGATTATAGACCAGCCAGGGAAGGGCGAAAGAGAAAGCTCCCGCGCAAAAGAAAAACAACCTCCTGAAATGCTTCTTATAGAGATAATAAACGATGAGAGGCAGCACAAATAAAGCGACGGGGAACCTGAACAGGAAAGCCAGTGTCGCAAAACCGCCTGAGAAGAATACAGGCATCAAACCTGAAGATCTCTGGCCCCTGAAGAAAAAATACAAGGAGAAGAGCATCATCCCCAGAGCGGGTATGTCTGTATAGATCCTGAAACCCCAGATGAACATCACAGAAGAGAACGAGAAAAGGAAAGTGGAGAGCAGTACAGGAAGAGAATCATCAAAAAGCTCCTTCGAAACAAGATACATAGCATAGACTGAGAGAGAGGAGAACAAGACCATGACCGCCTTGGCGAGAGCAACCGACTCCCCGAACAAAGACCATATACCTGCAATGACAAACTCGAGCAGGGGAAACCTGAAATCCTCTGTATAGTTTGAATCATCGATATGAGAGCGCGCATTACTAAGGTAGACAGGCTCATCCCAGTTTAGGAAAGAGGATTCCTGTGCAAGGAGGCTCAGCACAACCACGAACACGGCCAGGATGAACAAGAAGCCAAAGAGACGGCGGTTCTTACGTAAAAATCTTACCGGATCTGTATTTTTAGGCATCATTTTTCCTGAAAGTCCATCTGTCGTTTATTGTGAAATTGACGATCATGCCCGCAAGTATCCCGAATACATTAGCGAGCACATACCACATACTCAGGTACTCTGTCAGGAAGAACAGGACGGAGACATTCAATAATAGAGCAATCAAAGAGACAAGATTGAAACGGAAGAGCCTGACCATGAATCTGTTGCGATGCTTACCGCTGCGCCACGTCCAGAAATTGTTAAGGAGGAAATTAGAGATTATAGAAGCTTCCACAGCAATCACAGAAGACAGGAGATAATAAAGCCCGGCCAATTCTGTAAGCCCTATCAGAAGACCGAAATTGACTAAAGTGCCGGAAGCCCCGACCAGCGCGAACTTGATGAACTTCCTGTTTGCCCTGAGCGCCTGTTTCCCGAGCATGAAGATAAGGTCAACAGCCACCCTGTAATCCGCCTTGCTCTCGCCCAATTCCCTGGGCCTGAATACATAAGGGACTTCCTTTACCTTCAAACTTTTCTTATTCTGACCGGCAAAGATAATCGCGAGAAGGATCTTATACCCGCGAAGGTCAAGTTCGTCCTTCACCTTTTCGAACAAAGTCCTCTTCACAAGGAAGAATCCGGAGAGGGGATCAGTAATCCCTGTCCTGATAAAGGGCCTTGACAGCATAGAGAAGGTCCTGCTTATAAGAAGGCGGCTCTTTGACCAGCCGCTGACCCCTCCTCCTTTCGCAAAACGACTGCCGGCCACTATATCAGCATGCTCCGCCACAGAAAGCATCTCCGGGATCCTTGTCTCATCGTGCTGGCCGTCAGCATCCATAACGAGGAGGTATTCACCTTTCGCTCTGGAAAAGCCCTCTACTACAGCTCTGCTCAACCCTTTATCCTTCTTCCTGTGTATCAGACGGAGACGGGGATCTTCCTTGGCCTTATCCCTGACCAGCTTCCATGTCTTATCAGGAGAATCGTCATCCACGACTATGATCTCATAACTGCCAATGTTCTTAAGAGCCCTGTGGAGCTTAGAAACAGTCTCAAGGATAACTTCCCGTTCATTGAACGTAGGGATGACAACAGACAACATACACTGGAAGAATATGATTCTGGTTTAAAAAAGTTTCTACTTCACAGATATTCTCTCAGGCCATCAAAACCCTTAAGGAACCTCTCTCCCTTCTTCAAATACTGCCTCACCCTCTCACTGCTCATACCGAGGTCTTCAGCAATAGAATCCTTTGACAATTTCTCAGTGCCTATACCATAAAAATTCCTTACAGCATAAGCTAACTTCTCATTCTTCTCCGAGAGCTTATCCAGGGCGAAGTTAAGCGACTCTTTGAGAGACTGATGCTTAAACCTGCTCTCCGGGTCACCGAAAGTCCGGTCCTCAAGATAATCACCGAAGGTCTTTTCCGAATCACCCATCTGTTCATCAATCGACCTTGTCCTCAACTCATAATCAGCTGAAACAATATCTTCCGGCACCTCAGACTGATAATGCTGGCTCATCCTCTCCCTTTCCTTATTATGCTCCCTTACTCTCCTCCCAATATTCACAGGCCTTCTTATGGTCCTTGTGTCCCTCTCAATATACTGGGTCATCGTCTGCCTTATCCACCAGACCGCATAGCTTATGAACCTGAAACCCTTTGTCTCATCATACCTTTCCGCAGCCTTGATAAGACCAATATTCCCCTCATTGATAAGGTCTGCAAAAGATATACCTTTCCTCTTATATTGCTTAGCTACAGAAATGACAAATCTTAGATTGGAAAGGACCAGCTTCTCCCTCGCTCTTTCATCGCCATGCCTCGCTCTCCAGCCAAGATCGGTCTCTTCATCAGGATTCAGGAGAGGATAATTCCTAACCTCATTGAAATACTTCGATATATTATCCTCGTCCCGGACAGTAAGCCTTTCCGTCAATTTAAGACCATCCATATTATCTTCTTTCACCGAAGAGCTTCCTTCCAAGCCTGATCTCGGTAGAGCCTTCCTCTAAAGCAACCCTATAATCATTGCTCATGCCCATCGAGAGGTTCTTTACAGGCAGAGTATCAAAAAGCTCTTTCATCCTCCTGAAATAAGGCCTCGTCCCTTCAGGTTCAAGGTAAGGAGCTATACACATGATGCCTGTCACTTTCAGATTAGTAAGACTAAGCAGTTTCGAATAGAACTCCTGTGCTTCAGAAAGACCGACACCATACTTCGAGTCCTCCTCCCCTATATTGATCTGGAAATACACCTCTGCAACAATGCCCTTCATCCTCGCTTTCCTGTCAATCTCACGGGCAAGCTTCAGTGAGTCAACGCTCTCTATGACATCAAAAAGCTCAAGGGCATCCTTTACCTTATTCCTCTGCAGATGTCCGATCATATGTTTCTTAATGCCTGAAAGCAGAGGGAGCTTATCGTAAGCCTCATCGATCCTGCTCTCTCCTACCGCTTCAATACCTCCGTGCACTACAGATCTTACTTCATCAAGGCTCCTCTTCTTGGATACCGCAAGCACAGTTACCTCTCCGGGATCCCTTCCGGCTCCCCTGATCTCATCATCCAGCCAGTCCATATCTACTATATGAGTAAAACGGATATAAAACTGTTTCTGTCTGTTCAGGAATAATTAAATTTATAAAGAGACAATTCTCGAAAGCAAGACAAGATGGTAGACAGAAACGAATTCAATAAACAGTTCAGGAACATGGGCATTGACAAGGAAAGCATAATGTCGGATAATAAGAAGAAAGAGACAGATAATAAGCCCAGAGAGAAACAGGAAGAGCAGAAAGAAGAGCCCCAGGAGATGATGCTCCTTAAGAGGAAAGTGGATTACCTCCAGAACAATGTCCTGAAAAAGATCGAAGAGAAGATCAACGAGCTGGATAAGAAGATCGAGGAGAAAACCTCGAGCAATGTGGATCATAACAGGAACATGACCCAGCTCAGGAACGAAGTAGAGGACATAAAATCAAAGATGAACAAAGCGAGGGTCACTTTCGGCGATGAGCCTGCTCAGGATAATCAGCAGCAGGAGAGCCAGGAAAAACAACAAAACAGTAGCTCAAATAAAGACTCAAATCAGGGAAATGTAAAGGTAGAGGATTATTTCAACTTCTCTAATCATAAATTCGATTAGATGAACCAGGAAGCTACCTTCATCTCCACCTTAAAAAGGAAATTCCTTATCTTAGTGCTTCTCGTCTTAGGCTCGAGTTTTATACCATCTCCTATCTCCTTCTCAAGAGCACTTAAAGGAGAATCGGAAACAGCGATATCCTCGATCACTGAAGCGTTCTTAACCTGAACGTCAAGAGTTGATTCTTTCTCGCTCTCACAGGAGATATTGCCCACTTCCCTGTTATTTATCTCTGACTGGGCAACGAAGGTATCATTGAGATATACATCGACGACCTCGTTCTTGTAAGGTATAAATCCCGGCACCTCGACTCCGCCGTAACCTTCAAGGTCTTCACAGAAACCTGAAGTAAAGGGCAGAGCCAGGAGCATCACAAAAACCAACAGACTAACCTTTATAGATCGCATAAGCTTCCTCCACTGTCTTCCCCTCGACAGTTATCGCATATATCGCATTGCAGAACCTCACAGCTTCCTCATCACTCTTCTGATGGATATTCCTTCCCGTCGCATTACCGCTCGCTCCGGCATCCATCTGTTCCTTCAGCCTCTCGAGGAACCTTGCTGGTGAGGTAGAAGAACCTCCGGCGCATATGACACCTGTCCTCCCGGCAGCCTTCACTGCCTGTCCGAATACATCCTTTGATTTCTTCCCTTTCTTCTCAGGGTAATTCACCTTGACAAAGTCACTGCCAAGACATCCGGCAACACCCGTAGCTCCGGCTATTATGTCAGGGTCCTTCTCGGCCTTCACTGCCTTACCACGAGGATATATCCATAACACAGTAACAAGGCCGTGCCTGTGAGCAGAGAGGATCATCTGCGAAGCCTCCCTCAGCATGGCAGGCTCATACTCACTACCAAGGTAGAGCGTATAACCTACTCCTAAAATGTTCAGGCCTGTCCTCTTCTTGAACTCATATACCTGCTCAACATCAACTAAGGTTGAGCTGAAAGGATCCCTTATGTTCTTATTGATCAGGTTGGTCTTAGAATTCAGCTTCACAAGGTAAGGGACTTCCTTGTGATCCATGCCGTATCTTGAGATAAGACCAAGTTGAGCGGCCATTGCCCCAATCTTCGCCTTTCCGGCAACTCTGAAAGGATGTTCAGGATCCTCGTCATCCTCGCTTATATGCTCACCGTGGAAATCCGAATTCAGATGCTCGATCCTCTGATCATCCGCAAAAAGCATAAGCCTGCCCGTATAATGTGTAAGCTCATTATAATTATCAGTATATTCCTTTTTCATGTCTTCAGGTACATCAAGGGGAACGATCATCTTATCACCTGGAGTCATAATAGAGCCTTCATTTATTAATCTTTCTTAAAAATTCAATACTGGTGGAAGGGATCCATCTCTTTGAAAACATTCTCATATAATCTCTGGTAGAATGCAAGAGGCGCATCTTTCTGCCCATTCTTCCTGATCTCTGTCCATCTTTTACAAAGATTCCGGTCATTGGATATCATGGCAGTAGGGACATCATTCACAGCCTTCACTAAGCCTGAAACCAGGAGATCATAGTCTTCAAGCGAGGTATTCTCCCGTAAAGAACCTGTAGTGAAAGAGTTAAAATCAGAAGGGACTATCTCCTCATAAAGTTCCTGGTAAAGGGCCAGCTCTTTCTCTGACATACTGAATATATTCAGGTTTTTCAACATATCTTTCTTCCGTTTATTGTATGATTTTGTTACGGTCTTGTTCGTGAACTTCAGCTTTTTTTCCGGAAAGAGCTCCTCATAGATCTTTTCAGGCACGAAGATATTCCCGTTCTCCTCCAGTACTTTCCTCCAGAAAGAGAAGGATTTGGCATTCTCACCTTTCGGGACCTGCCTCTTCTGCTCTTTACCCGGATAGGCGTAATTCAGAATAACATTAGTATCAAGGAGAACAACTTCATAATCATTTACAATCTCCTCAACCTTAACCATAATATGTGGGTAGTAAGCTCTTTATTTAAGAATGACGATAATCATCAAATAAATGCCCCGGCCGGGATTCCCACATAAGGCACTTCAGCCTATATCAACCAGTGTACTATATGCTGCGCAAGGCAGCATAATGGGACTAATGCCCCGGCCGGGATTCCCACATAAGGCACTTCAGCCTATATCAACCAGTGTACTATATGCTGCGCAAGGCAGCATAATGGGACTAATGCCCCGGCCGGGATTC
>JBNJDG010000040.1:0-8653 GCA_051819665.1 Nanobdellota archaeon | reverse complement strand
GGTTATGGGGTTTTCAACCGTCGGTTATACACCCGTGCCGGGATTCGAACCCGGGTCTCAGTCTCCGCAGGGCTGTGTACTGTCCAGACTATACTACACGGGTATATTTACAGCAAGATTTCTATGATTATTATAAATCTTTCTGTGTTAAAATCATTAAACAGCTGTTAAATAGGATTAACATCACCATGCTATCGTAGAGGGAGCTTTCCTTCCAACAGGTTCGACGTCTTCAACAGTAAAACCTGCCTTCTTTAAGTTCTCCCTGACTCTCCTAGCGCATCTGTAAGTCGTAAGAACTCCTTTACATCTTTTACTTAACTCTTCGAACATCTCATATGACCACAGTTTCTCTGTAGCTGAGAAAGGATCATGGAATATAAAATCAAATTTTCCATCAAGATCCCTTATAGTCTCTAAAGCATCTCCAAGGATTATGTTTATCTTAACCTTTTCATCCTCATAGTAAAGTTTTTCAGCAGCTTCCTTTATCTTATCATAACTATCGAAAGAGCTCTCTATCTCTTTTATCTTGGACAATATTTCCTTATCGTTCTCTAACGCAACAACCTCAACATCATCTAACCTATCTAAAGCTGCTGCTGTATTATAACCAAGACCGAAGCAGACATCCAATATCCTTATCCTGCCTTTAGTTGTATGTTTTTCCAGCGAGGGTTCAATATATTTTTTTACAGCCTCTTCCTCAGCTCCTGAATTAGTGTGATAACTCTCTCCAATATCATTTCTCCAGAAAGTGACAGAGCCGTCATTAGTTATGATCTTCTTCATGAAAAACGAGTTAAAATAAAACCATTATAAATCTTTCTAGAGCACAAGATTGAGGAAGCCTCCCACTATGAATGTGGAAACAATCATTATACCGATAGCCTGAAGCATATACTTCCAACCTAACTCTTTGAACATCATGACGAACATCGCTATGCACGGGAAATACATGCTCAATACAACAGTGGAGATTATAGCCTGTTTGACAGTCAACCCTAAAGGGATCAAAGCCCCTATAGCAAGGTCTTTCCTGAGAAAACCGCTGACGAGGCTTGTGACTGCTTCATTAGGAAGGCCGAATACGCCTCCCAATACAGGACTGAGGATATTGCCGAGATAGGATATTATGCCTGAATTGTAGAGCAGGTTTATTATCAGGACACCAAGTATGACATAGGGGACAGCTTCCTTGAAAAATCCTTTCATCTTTATCCATAGCTTTTTTGAAAGGTTCTTCAGATTGGGCATCCTGTAAGGCGGTACTTCAATGAATGTGGCTGGTCTTCTTCCTTTCACGAGTTTGTTGAGGAAAAAACCGAGAAGGATCCATACAAGCAGGAGTATGAAGAATACTGTTGCCAAAGCCTTTACACCATAATTACCCATGTAGCCGTAGATCATCGATATCTGCGAGACACAAGGGACAGCTATCGAGATGAGTGTCATCGCGATGAACCTCTGCCTCTTTGTCTCGAGGATCCTTGTGGCGAGGGCTCCCGGAACATTACATCCAACCCCCAGCATCATCGGGACTATAGCAAGCCCGTGGAGGCCTACCCTGTGCATTATATTATCGAACATGGTGGCAAGCCTCGGTAAATAACCTGTGTCCTCGAATAAGCTCAGGATAAGGTAGAACGAGAACACGAAGGGAAGCACCATGACTATAGGGACATAGAGTCCGGTAGTGAGCACGCCCATGGCTGTCTCCATGTCATCCAGGTTTCCGATAAGTATGTCTCTTAAAGGTCCTTCCCCGAGACTTTGGTAGAGCCCTTCCAGTGAAGAAGCATAAATACTAAAGAGAGGATCGAGGATATTGTTTATGAGGAATTCTCCGGTGTAGACTATGAAGAGGAACATTGTCGTGAGAGAGAGTATTCCTATCACTGCTCCTGGAAGGGGTTTCACAGAAAGCTCCTCGAACCGGTCTTTGAAGTTCTTCCTGTGCTTCTCCTTTGTCTTGACTAATGAAGTTATTGTTTCTATATCTCTCGTTGTGAGATTTTCTTTCAGTCTTTTTCGGTTATCGAAGTTAGAAACAAGCTCTTTGATACCCTCTCCTGTTGGAGGGACTATCTTGACGACCGGAACATTCAGTTCTTTCTCAAGCTTGTCACTGTCTATATGTATGCCTTTTCTCTCCGCTTCATCCGGGAAAGTAAGGGCGATTATAGTCGGTTTTCCTTTCTCTGCGAGTTCTTTCGTCAGGAGGAGGTTCCTCTCCAGATTTGTAGAGTCGACCACATTAACGATGAGGTCAGCATCATCCGCTGCTTTCCCTGCAATGCTCTCTGCTTTCGAGTCTCCCTTGACTGTGTAAGTCCCGGGGACATCCATTATCTCGTCGCCGTTCTTGAGGAAACCTTTGGAGACTTTCACAGTAGTGCCAGGATAGTTGGATATCTCGGATTTTGCGCTTGTGAGCCTAGAGAATAAAGAACTCTTTCCTACATTCTGGTTCCCTGTCAGTATTATCCTCATCGCTATCAGACTATTACTTTCTCTGCCATGCCTCTCCCTATAGATATCTTCCTGTCGTCAACCTCGACAACGACAGGCCCTTTCATAGGGTATGATGCTATCTTCCTTATGCTCTTTCCCGGTCTTATGTTTATCGAGTAGAGTTTATCCCTTATGCCTTGTCCGCCTTCTATCGAGCTTATCTTAAGCTCTCCTTTCTTCGCTTTTACGAGGTCCAATATTATCACTAGCTCTCTTTATCTTCTTTACAGTATCATAACTCAGGTAATGTTCGATGAGACATGCTTCCGTCTCGGATAATTCATTGTCCACTCCGATCTTTCTCAGGAAATCTATGAGTGAAGAATGTTTGAAATATATCTTCTTTGCAAGGTTCCTTCCCTTCATTGTAAGTTTCAGCTTTGAATATCTCCTGTAGATAAGGTAGCCTTCTTTAGCGAGGCTTTTGGCTTTCTCGGTGACACTGGGTTTCTTTATGTTGAGATAAGCTGCGAGATCACTGATGTTCTCAACTCCAAGGTATACAGCTTCCAGGAAATCCTCAGTGCTCTTGCTCATAGAAGTTAGGCTCACCTAACTATTATAAAAAACTTTGGATATGAAGTGTTAACTTTATTTTTTATATTGTTCCTTCATATGGTCCTTCATAGATTTATTAATATTCAGGTTATCTATCGCTTTTATCTTGAGTTCGGCAGGAAAATTCTGATTGATAACATTCTGTGGATATTTATTTACAAGTTTTTCTCCTGCTTTCTCTATAAGCTCATCGTCTCCCGATTTAGATGCTACCCTGTAGAAACTTAAGTAATCCTTTTTATTCTCATGCCTGAGTGCGATTTTTTTAAGGAGATTATTATCACTGGTTGTTTCAGCATAATTTTCGGCCTGATATAAATTATTCTTATCCCTTATCCACTTGTTCTCAATATGATCTTTGTAATCGGGGAAATTCTCTAAAGCCTGTTTATAGTTTTTATTCCTGATCATTGATTTAACTGAGTTCTTTTTTGCTTTATCAACCAAAGATTTATCTTCAAACAAATGCCCGTTCTCATAAGCTTTAATAGGTTCTTTCTTGACCATCATCTCCAAGACTTCATTTATCTTATCCTTATCTTTTGTTCTAAAAGCGTAATCCTTGGCAAAAGAATAATACTCTTTCAGATAAGTCTGCCAAGCTTTCTTACCTTGTTTTCTATCCTTATATATCCCGAGGAACCTTTCAACAGTTTCTTGATTGTTGTTTTTCATCTCCCTTTTTATTGACCTTGTTTTCTTTATCTTATTCCTTGCATATATCTTTGCTTCTTTATCGTTAAACTCTGAATCTATAGTCTTTCCGATCTCAAATGCCCATCTGAAATCCTTTTCATTGATCAGTTCCCTGAAGAGATTTTTGTAAAGTCCTTCATCGTTTGTGCTCTGGGCGAGCCATTCAGCTGATCTCAGGAACCCGTCCTTATGTGGGTGTCCTCCGTTGAGGAACAGAGGATCATCAATTGGCTTATTCTTGAGATGACTGGTGGTCTCAATTACCCTGTGGTTTAAGAATACACTGGACTTGGGCTTATTAAGCAGTTTATGGCCTGCCTTGATTTTTAATTCATCAAGGTTGTATATTTCAGATATGATATATGTTGATTGTGTGTCTATATCCATAAGCTTTTCTCCAAGCTTGTTTAATATATGTTTGTTATTATCCCTGAAAAATTGGGGCATCTTCATGTAGAATTCCGAATCAATCCCTTCTTTGCCTATGTCTTTTTCATTTATATGGTCAAGAGCACTAAGTAAGGCTATCTCTCTTGTTTCGGGGGCTTTGATCTCGGTACTGTACTGGATAACGCTTTCCGGATTAATTTCGGCCAGGTCCTTCAGGATCATTTCCTGTTTCTCTTTGGGATATTCTTCTATATCTCCCATATATTCGACAAAATGGTCGGCCATAAATTCAAGGGTTGATTCTTTCTTATTCTTCATAATAAAACCTCTCCGGAGCAGTTATCATCCTTTGGTGGTTCTTCTTATAAGGCCATATATTTAAACTTTTGCTCGGGTATAAGTAGGTTATTGTATTCTGGATAGGTGCCATAATATGGTATTTCTCTCCGAAAATATTAAATATTCAGCCTTAAGAGCTTCACTTCAATGGATGTAAGTAATACAGCAACACGATTCATCAAGTTCGCTATAGTGAGCGGAATAGGCATGGTTGTGAATCTTTCGGTGCTTTATCTGTTAACAGATATCTTTAATGTATTTTATCTATTGTCAGAATCCGTAGCTTTCGTCATGGCTGCCACGAACAATTTTCTGTTGAATAATAGATGGTCATTCAGGCAGTGGCATAAGGGGAACAATAAAATCAAGTATATGAAGTTCATGGCCATTGCATCATTATGTCTTGTCCTGAACCTGTCTGCTCTTTACGCTTTGACGGATCTTGTTGGGATATATTATATGTATTCGCAGGTGATTGCCAGCATATTGGTCTTATTGACCAGTTTTACCCTAAATTCCCTATGGACTTTCAGACAAATTTAAAAATGAGAGCTATGAACAAGAATACAATGACCCGTTTTTGGGAACATCTGGACCTGAAGGTTTTCCAGGCCCCTTTGATGCCTTGGGGCCTTATTAGGTGTATATATAGGAGGATACCTCCTCATCATATTGTAAAAGCCAACTGGGGTCTTAGCTTGGGAGGGGAATTTTGTTCCAAGTATGATAACAGTATAAAGTTCAACCAGAAAAGGTTCCTCTCTTATTCTTTCATACCTCATGATTCGGATAAGGAGAAAAGAGTGAAAGACTTCATGAGAAGGAATAAGCTTGATTTCCCTATCTTTCTCAAGCCTGATAAAGGCAGAGGTGGGAAAGGCGTGGCCAAGATAAAAAACTCTGCGGACTTAAAGGCCAAACTCAGGAAGACCAACGCGGATATGATTGTCCAGGAATATGATCCGGGTAAAGAGTTCGGTGTTTTTTATTATAGTCTGAATGGTAAACCGGGGATATTGTCCATCAATTCCAAAGAGATGCCTTATGTGATAGGGGATGGTAAATCTTCTGTAGAAGAGCTTCTCCGGAAGGATAATCACCTGAAAAGGTACATAAAGGAGCTCTATGGTACTGATATGGAGAAGATTGTGCCTGATGGGGAAAAATACATCGTTTCAGAGATAGGGAATCATGCCAGGGGTTGTACTTTCAAGGAAAAATCACACCTGGCTACTGACGAGCTTCTTAAAACATTATACGATACTGTTAAAGGTGCAGGTTACAACTACGGCAGGTTTGATGTAAAGGCAGATTCAGAGGAAGAGCTCATGAAGGGCAATATAAGGATTGTTGAGGTAAATGGTGTCTTCTCATTATCTACCAATTATTTTGATCCGGGATATGATATCTTCACTGCTTATTCAATACTCATGGAGCAGTATAATCTCCTTATAGAAGTCGCTAAGGAGAATCAACAGAAGAAAGCTAAAGTGCCCGGTTTCAAGGATTTCGTGAAGAAAGGTCTATATGCGGAGAAGATTCTGAAAACTTATGAGAGATCTATCAAGGCGTTAAAGACATAGTCTATATCCTTCTTTTCAAGCTCAGGATTAACAAGGACTATCTTGATGACCTCCTGACCGTTATGATAACCCGAGTTTATCTTTATCCCTTTATCTTCAGCTTTTCTGCATACTTCAGTGCTGTCCTTACCTTCTATAGTAAAGCATACATTCACTAGTTCCGGCTCGAGGACAAGGTTCATCTTCGGATGATTTCTTATGAATTCAACGGCATATCGTACATTCCCGAACTGTTTGTCCAGCCTTTCCTTTATGCCTTTAACACCGTAATATTTGAAATAGGCCCATATCTTCAATGCATTGTTCCTCCTTGCGCATTGTATGGATTTATAGCCTTGGTCATCACCCCTCCCGAAAAGGTAAGGGACATGTTCATAGAGGCTTTCCTTGAGTACCCTCTTCCTTGTGACGAAGACTGATGAGGGGATTGGCAGGCCCAGCATCTTATGGGCGTCCCAGGAGAAACTGTCGGCGTTTTCAAGACCTTTCAGTATGTTATTCCTCCTCTCATCAAAGATCAAAGTCCCTCCGAAAGCGCCGTCTACGTGGAACCAGATGTCAAATTTTCTGGCTATCCTGCTTATCTCATCGATATTATCGTAGGTGCCTGTTATCGTCGTACCGGCAGTGGCATTGATCATCATGGGTATGTGGCCTTTGTCGAGATCCTCTTCGATCATCTCTTTTAGCTTCCCGGTTCTCATCTTTCCCTTCTCATCAACAGGAACTTTCCTTACATTGTTCCTTCCGATGCCGATGACATTAGCTCCTCTCGTTAATGCATAATGAGCTATCTGAGAAGCATAGACCATGTATCTTCCTGCGCCTATCCCTTCATCCTTTGTTTCCCAGTTATTATCATTACGGGCCATGATCATGGCCATCATGTCTGCAATCGTACCTCCCGGTGTTATTATGCCGTCCTGATGCCCTGTATATCTGTTGATGAAATTGATGACTTCTTTCTCTATATCTTCATGGATCCCTGAAGCCTTATAGGTATGCATGGGCATGTTGTAGACGGAAGAGATCATATCTGCCATCTGGGCTACCTTATCCTCTCCGTTGAAGAGCTGGCTGAAATATCTGTTGCTTGCAACTCTCGGTGTATGGGCGTTTATGTTCTTGAATTCAGAAATAAGTGTCTTGAAATCCACACCTTCCTCTTTCAGGGAGATATCCGGCATGGCTCCGTCATGATCTCCTTTGAAATGGTCATATATCTCTTTCAGACTATCTATCATATTCTCTAAACATCATTACTTATAAAAATCATTTGTTGTGATATAGTGAAATGATTTCATTGAGAAAGATACAGGGATTGTATGCTCAGGAAGATCATAGAAAGTGTAAAGTAAACTTCCAGAGGGATTATATTCTCTTACAGTAATCTTTTTATATTAGATATACTACCTCTTAGTCGTAAGGGGGGTTTTTATATGGCAGAAGACGGTGAGAAAGGTTTCAGAAGCGAGCTTGGTAATGGATACATTGATGCTAATCTGATTTCCAAGGATAGGAGGGATCTAGATAATCTTGAGAATATGCGCATTATTTCGGGAGGAACTTCAAAGGAGTTTGTTGAAGGTGTCGTAGATTCGCTCCATAGCTATCTTAACCATAAGTATGAGGACAGGATCAAAGCGCAATACGATTTTCTCGGTTTCAACCAACGTCTCTCCACGATCATAAAGGATGTATTAAAACCGGTTCATGCATGGCCGAAAATATTTGGTGACGGAGAGATAAAGAATAGCGGTCCTGCGCATGTAAGCGGTAAGAACGTACATCTCTTCTATACATTCAATTTCAATCAGTTCCCCTCTTTTGATAGGTTCATCAATGAGACAAAAGATAAATCCTGGGAGGATATGAAAAAAGCTTATAATTCTCTCTCTGAAAAGAACACTCCTTATTCAGATTCATTCTCAGTGAATGATGGTTTTGCTGATCTGCAGAATCTCTTGGATTCCTTATCCAGAGCGGGTGCTGAAAAGATAATCCTCTATGCTCCTTATCTCATCAACCAGAGACAGGACAGGAAGGATGTTCCGAGAGCTCCTGTTACATCTGAAAAGACTTTCTCATTATTAGACCATTCTTCTAACGGTAAGCTTGAGAGGATCGTTACAAGCGATCTTCATTCAAACCAGAACCAGGGCCATTTTAATGGACCGGTTGATGATCTTGGAGCTTTGCCCCTCTTTACAGCATATTTTATGGAGAATAATGGAGATAATATCATGCCTGCAACACCGGACGCGGGAGGTGCTGCAAGAGCTTCTAAGGCAGCCGATCTCTTCGGATCTGGTCTTTACGGGATAATAAACAAAGAGAGAGACCAGAAAGACGGTGGAACGGAAGTGGTTCATGTCATGGGTGATGTCAGGGATAAGCACGTAGTTGTCTATGATGACATTATCGCAAGCGGTGGTTCAGCTATAGATGCAGCAAAGAACTTCAAGGAGAAAGGAGCAAAGAAGGTCTCGATCGCAGCCACTCATGGTGTTTTTAATAAGAAGGATAGTGATAATTATGCTGAGGACCGCCTGAGGAAAGCTAAAGAGGAAGGA
>JBNJDG010000039.1:0-8998 GCA_051819665.1 Nanobdellota archaeon | reverse complement strand
TTTGAGTCTTTTAATTTATTAAATATTCTTTTGGATATGGTTTTTGGCAGTTTTTCAAGGTATTTTAAGACTTCTTCATCAAATATAAGTTCATGCATTTTAGAATCCCAGTCTTTTCCTCGCCTCCTCCTCTTTCACGTACATTCCGTTTTTTATCCTTTCTCTCGCTTTCTCTATGTGCCTTATTGTCTCTTTACTCAATTCAGGATTCTTATTCGTGTTTTTGGCGATATAGACTAATTTGGATATAACTTCGTCGTAACTTTCATTCTTGTATTCTTTGAATCTGTCCAGATTTACCTTTGTTTCGGGATGTAATTTTATTGTTGTTGGGCTCATGTATACTTGAGTATACCTGGGTATATTTAATTCTTTCGTTGATGCAGCATTCATAATCATACTATATCATACTTATCGAAATATTTATATAATACGCGCCTCACCGTTCACGAGTTAATAATTTAGGGGGATGAAAACAATGGATCTAATAGTCACAGTACCAATAATAGGAGCAATTTCTCTTATCATTGCGTTTATCTTCTCCGGTCTCATCAAGAAGAAAAATCGGGGAAATAAACTGATGAAAGAGTTAGGAACCGAAGTGCATAAGGGGGCAATGGCCTTCCTTAGAAGAGAGTACAAGATGCTTTCGATTTTTGCAGTGATAGTGTTTGTCCTGTTGTATTATTTTCTCAACTGGCAGACGGCAGTGAGCTACGCTGTAGGTGCGATCTCTTCCGCATTGGCAGGCTGGATAGGGATGAGCGTGGCCACTTCAGCTAATAACAGGACAGCCCAGGCAGCAAGAAGCTCGCTGCTTGATTCGCTGAAGATAGCGTTCAAGAGCGGCTCAGTGATGAGCCTTTCTGTAGTGGGGTTCGGGATCCTTGGATTATTCGGGCTTTACATGTGGTTCGGTAATCCGGAAGTCCTTTTCGGATTCGGCTTTGGTGCATCGTCCATAGCACTCTTTGCAAGGGTCGGCGGAGGAATATATACCAAAGCTGCCGATGTCGGTGCTGACCTTGTGGGCAAGGTAGAGGCAGGCATTTCAGAGGATGACCCGAGGAACCCTGCTGTAATAGCTGATAATGTTGGTGACAATGTAGGTGACGTAGCCGGGATGGGTGCGGACCTTTTCGAGAGCTATGTAGGAAGTATGATCGCTGCGATGGGCATTGCCCTGAGTTTCAGCGATGCTGTCCAGTCAGCTTTCATCAAGTTCCCGATGCTTCTTGCAAGCGTAGGTATATTATGTTCCATCATAGGCACTTTCTTTGTCAGGGCAAGGGATGAGAAGGGGGTCCACAAGGCTCTCAACACAGGTCTTTTCGTAAGCAGCGGTCTTGTACTTGTTGCTTCATATTTCCTGACGAATTATGTGCTTCCTGCAGAACATGCTATGGGTGTGTTCTGGTCCATCGTAGCAGGTCTTGTCGTCGGTGTGGTTATAGGTCTCCTGACTGAGTTCTACACCTCATATGATTACAAGCCCGTCAAGAAGATAGCTGAGTCTTCTGAGACCGGTACTGCTACTAATATCATCTCTGGTTTCTCAGTAGGGATGGTCAGTACTGCTCTGCCAATAATCGTGATCGTTATAGGGATCTTCGTGGCTTACTATTTCGCTAATCTCTATGGTATTGCTATAGCTGCAGTGGGTATGCTTTCCACCTTAGGAATAAGCCTTGCGATCGACGCTTATGGTCCTGTAGCAGATAATGCAGGCGGCATAGCGGAGATGGCAGAGCTCGGCGAGAAGACCAGGGAGAGGACAGATGCACTCGATTCAGTCGGAAACACAACAGCAGCAATGGGAAAAGGATTCGCTATAGGTTCAGCAGCTCTCACTTCACTCGGGCTTTTCTCAGCGTATGCTGCTTCTGCAGGTCTTGACGCGATATCGATCCTTGAGCCAAGGGTCATAATCGGGCTCTTTTTGGGAGGAATGCTTCCTTTCCTTTTCAGCTCGATGACCATGAAGGCTGTAGGGAGAGCCGCTTTCTCCATGATCGAGGAAGTCAGGAGACAGTTCAAGGAGATCAAAGGGCTCATGCAGGGCAAGGCTAAGCCCGATTCTGCAAGCTGTGTTGACATAAGCACTAAGGGGGCCTTGAAAGAGATGGTCATACCTGGTGTTGTTGCAGTATTGAGTCCTGTTGTGATCGGACTTCTCCTAGGCCCCGAAGCTCTCGGCGGACTTCTTGCAGGAACTCTTGTCACAGGACTTGCATTGGCTATAACCATGGCGAATGCAGGCGGTGCATGGGACAATGCAAAGAAGTATGTTGAACTCGGTAACCATGGAGGAAAAGGTTCTGAGGCTCATAAGGCTTCAGTGGTCGGTGACACTGTAGGTGATCCGTTCAAAGATACGAGCGGTCCGAGCCTTAACATATTGCTTAAGCTTATGAGCATCATAGCATTGGTCATAGCACCTTTGCTGATTTGATTTTTTGAAATCTTTTTTTCTTGATTTCAATTCATCTTTTTTTATGGATTATTTTTGGTGTTGTCACTCTGTTCTTGCGAACAGTTCATACTATCATTCGATGTAGACTCTGATTCACTACTGTATTTTTACGAATTTATGCCCTTTATTTTTTAGAACTATTTTAGAATAGTAATATTTAAATATGAGTTTAAATTTAGGATTAGATAGGTTATCTGATGAATTAAAGCCAGGATAGGCCCCAATTCACTTCAAAGTGATTAATCGGCTTGAAAAATTTCATGGATGGGTTTTCAGAGGCCCTGTAACCATAACCTTTTAATAGGACCAATTTATTACCCCTATATACCAGTAAAAAAGGGGGGAGATCGAAAAATGATTGTTAAAGAAGAATTTTTGAGTAAACTCAGGAGATATTTTGATTTGAATCTCTATGAGGTAAAGATCTGGACAGCTCTTCTTTCAAGAGGAGTTTCTACAGCAGGAGAATTGAGCGATATAGCCAATGTGCCAAGATCAAGAAGCTACGATGTTCTTGAGAGTCTCGAGAAGAAAGGCTTTGTGGTAATGAAACTGGGTAAGCCTATAAAATACATAGCAGTGCCTCCTTCAGAAGTTGTAGAGAGAGTTAAGAAGAATATGAAGAAGAACGCTGAAGAGAAGGTGAAAAAACTGGATTCTCTTAAGGACAATGAAGTTCTTGACGAACTCAATTCACTTCACTCACAGGGCGTTGAGCTTGTAGAGCCTACTGATCTCAGTGGCAGTCTGAGAGGCAGGCATAACCTTTACAATCATCTTGAGCTTACAGTAAGGAACGCTGAAGAGACAGTGACAATTATGACGACTAGCCAGGGTCTTCTCAGGAAGATAGAGGCTCTGAAAGGTACTTTTGAACAGCTTAAGAAGAGAGGTGTTACGATAAGGATCGCTGCTCCTCTTACCAATGAAGCTAAAGAAGCTGTCAAGGATCTTGATGACCTGGCAGAGATAAGGCATACTGATTCGAAAGCCCGTTTTGCAGTTGTTGACGGGAAAGAAGTTGTATTCATGGTCATGGACGACATGGATGTGCATCCTACTTATGATGTAGGTGTATGGGTGAACACTCCTTTCTTCGCATCTGCTCTTGAGGAGCTTTTCGAGATAGCTTGGCAGAGTATGAAACCTGCCAAGAAGGTGCTTAAGTTATGAATGAATTCCTCAGGTCCATGTTCAAGACCTTTGGTATAACCATTCTGGTCTTTATGGGCCTCCTGTTCTTTATTTTTCTTATTCTTGCAGCGACGGGCTGAAGGACGGGCTGATTTTCAGGATATCGTATTGAAGAGGATATTGAATACATCCTGAGAAGTGTCTGCCGGATAGAAAGTTCCGCGGAGTGATTCCACAGTTTTTTGTATGAAAGCTTTATGTTCTTCGAGCTGTTTATAATATCTCTCTTTCATCTTCTTGCTCAGGTAAGTCCTCATCATAGAATTATCTTCAGAATCCTTGAGCTTCAGGTCACCTTCCAGATCGAGATTGACCTCGCTCTTATCCAGAAGCTGGATTACCTTGAGGTCATGCTTCCTGAAATAGGACAGTCCTTTCTCTATCTGTTCCCTGTCGAACATGAAATCGGAGATTATGACCACCATTGACTTGTTCTTTATGAATCTCCTGTATCTTGACATCATCTTCTCAAAGTCTGTTCTTCCGCCCGCTTTGAGTTTTTCCAGGTGGTCTATTATCCCTGCCAGTTGTTTCCTTCCCCTCCGGGCTTTTACAGGATAAAGGTCCTCGGAGAATGTAGAGAACTCAAACTTATCATTGTTCTTCATAGCAAGGAAGGCGAATCCTATCCCGAGCATGCACCCATAATCGAACTTGGTCTTATCTCTCCCGAAGTTCATTGAATTTGAATAATCGATTATTATATGTACAGGCAGGTGTTTCTCTTCCTCAAATCTTTTTACATGAAGCTTGTCTGTCCTTGCGAATATGTTCCAGTCGATCTGCCTTATATCATCGCCATGAACATATTCTCTCATGTCCCTTAATTCAGTACCTGTTCCGAAAGAATGAGACTTGTGTGTCCCCGTGAAACTGGAGGTGACCCTTTTCCTTATCACCAGGTTGAACCTTGCAAGCTGGTCAAGAAAATCGGTGTCTATCATTTTAGGATCTTGGTAATAGCATCATCTGTTGTGAGGCCTTTTCTCTCTGCATCGAAGCTCAGTATGATCCTGTGCCTCAGGACAGGGAAAGCCATTTTGTCTATGTCTTCCTTTGTCACATTGCTCCTCCCGTTAAGGATAGCCCTTGCTTTGGCAGCTAAAGTCAATCCTATCGAAGCTCTCGGGGAAGCTCCGAATTCGATCAGGTCATCTTCCCTTGTCTTTTTCACGAGGTCTATGATCCTCTTCTCAAGCTCTTTTGATAAAGGCACTTCCCTCACAAACCTTTGTATTACCAGGAGGGAATCTTTCCCTATGACTTTGTTTATCTTCTCGTTCTTTTCAGCAGAGGTGTATCTCCTCAGGATCTCATGCTCCTCTTCCTCTGTAGGGTAATCAAGCTTGATCTTCAGGAGGAACCTGTCGGTCTGTGCTTCGGGAAGCGGATAAGTCCCTTCCTGTTCGATAGGGTTCTGTGTAGCCAGGACAAAGAAAGGCTTCTCGAGCTCATATGTCTTGTTCCCCGATGTAACTCTCTTTTCCTGCATGGCCTCAAGAAGGGAGGACTGTGTCTTAGGAGTGGCTCTGTTGATCTCGTCACCGAGGACGATGTTGGAGAAGATGGGTCCTCTCTGGAACTTGAAGTATCTCTTGCCGTCAACCTCTTCGATGATCTGTGTTCCTGTTACATCGGAAGGCATTAGGTCAGGGGTGAACTGTATCCTCGAGAAATCCAGGTCCATCACCTCTGCCAGCGTGCTCACCATGAGGGTCTTTCCAAGCCCGGGATAACTTTCAAGCAGGGCATTGCTGTCTGCAAGTATCGATATGAGGATCTGGTCAAAGGTCTCTTTCTGTCCTACCACTACTTTGCTCACTTCTTTCCTGATCTTACTGAATGTGTCTCTTAATTTTTCCATGATCTCACCTGATATTCTCGAAGTATTCTTTCACTACTTTCTGCTCTTCCTCGGTCATGGGGTCTTTATATTCTTTTGCCCCGACCGTACGAAGGTCATGATCAAATTCATCTTCCCTGAAATCGATATCCTTCGTATCCTCTATCTCGCTCAGGTCTTTCTTCTGCGGTGACTTGAAGTCAAGGCCGTCCTGCTCATTCTGCTGTGTGGCTTTTCCTGTGATCGGGTTTTCGGGCAAGTCAATATTATCTTCCAGATCGAAGAACTGCGTGTCTGTCATGCCGATGAAGATTATGGAAAAACAGAGTATCACTATTATCGAGGATTGTGCAAATACCTTCCTGAAATTGAAAAGGTATCCTGCATCTATATGTTTCAGCTTCTCGGAGACCTCTCTCCTTAACCTTTCCACAACAAAACTGTTCTTGTCATGGCATTCTTTTGCGGTCGTGAGCTTGTACCTTAAGTCAGGGAACCTTTTCTCGAAGTACAGCTCAGTGAATCTTGAGAGGCCGCTGCTCCATTTGAATATGAGGTAGAGGGATGATATGAATGATGCCAACAGGACCGGGAAGAAATTTATCAGGGAGAATGCTATATAAGCCACTTCGAACATCAGGACAGCGTCTATGAGGGAATGGAAGAAAGCCGCATTCCTCAGTATAGAGGTTACCTCATCAATCTTGTCCTTAAGCATCCTGTTCCACCAATGCTGAGTTTATCTCTTCGAGCTTGTTCTTTATCAAGATCAGGTCATCTTCCATGGTTTCAGCCTTATTGATCCCGTCCTCGCTTTCATCTTTAATGGCTCCTGCCTTTTCTTCATGATCGTCAAGCTGGGTCTCGCATTTCGAGATCGTAAGGTTCTCTTTATCCGCCTCGATATCATTTGCATAACTGTAACTATCCTTGGAGTGTTCTTTCATGTCTTCCGAATCTGCTATAATATCATCCATGTCTTCCTTCAGATTCACCACTTTTGACCTTATTGTGTTAAGCTTGTTCTTCTTGTTCTGCAGATCGATCTTCTTGCTGTTAAGGGACTTTATGGTCTCATCAAGCTCTTCTGCAAGCTCTTCTTTCTCCTTTTTGCATTTACCGTATACATTCTGGAATTCTTTAGTGTAGGAATCAACTTCTGTGTTCAGCTCTTTGTATGAGGAATTGAGTTCATTATACCTGTTCAGCTGATACTGCAGTTCCTGCTTCGTGAGCTTTAGCCTCTCTTTCTGTTGTTTGTAGTTCTCGTTCATCTCTTCCATGTTATCCTTGAAGAAGATGGATAAGGCTATGAGGCTTATTAGGAAGAATATCAGCAGTCCTGCAAGATAATTATTCAACCGTTTTTTCCGAATTCCCATATTACAAAAAGCCCTTCGGGCATTTATATAATTTCCGTTTTGTGTCTTTTTTTGTTATGGGTAATGAACGAATTTTTCACCTTATTCACAACACCATAACTGTTTTAAAAGACCTTTTAAGAAGAAGTGCTATGAAGTTCTATTTACTGAGGATCCTCAAAGGATGGAGGTGCAGGGCCGTATTCATACTCGCGCTCATCATCTCTTATCTTATCCTGCCTTCACAGGCTTTCAGAGGTCATCTCATACCTCTCTCTGTCCTTTTTATGGCGACATTTTCATTATCCCTTACCTGTACAGTCAGGAATATAAAAGAAAGAGCTGATCTGGCCAGGCATAAAGGTTCCGGTCTCGGCCTGTTCGGAGCTGTTCTCGGATTCAGTGCTCTGCATGTATGTACAACTTCAGGATTCTGTGTTGCTGCTGCGTCAACCGGGATAATCTCTGCTCTTTCCCCTGTAGCTTTACATCATCTGATGAGTTATCATGACCTCATAATCGCGGCGGCAGTGATAATACAGGTAATAGCCCTTCATCAGATGCACTGTTTAAGGGTTTACAGGGATTAGACATTAAGAGACTCAAGCCTCTTAACTCTTGCATCTGTTGTAGGGTGTGTAGAGAAGAGGTTCATCATCTTCTTCGCTTTGAAAGGATTTGATATGAAAAGGTGTGCCGTAGAGTCTCCACCCATCTTCATAGGCTTCTTCTTTACGCCTTCCTCGATCTTCCTTAGAGCCTTAGCCAGCCCGTTGGGATTATTAAGGAGTTTAGCTGCGCCTTCATCCGCCATGAATTCCCTGTTCCTGGATATGGCCATCTGGATAATGGATGCTGCCAGAGGGGCGAGTATTGACATGAGAAGTATTCCTAAGATGCCTCCGTTCTCATCATCCCCTCCAAGTCCGAATAAAGCACCGAATCTTGCGAATATGGCTAGGTAAGAGATTATACCTGCGATCATACCTGAAATTGTCTGTATAAGCGTGTCCCTGTGTCTGACATGGCTCATCTCATGGGCAAGGACACCTTTCAACTCTTCATCATTCAGCATCTCCATCAGGCCCTTGGTTGCTGCGACAGCTGAATGGCTGGGGCTTCTGCCTGTAGCGAAAGCATTCGGGCTCATGCTCGGGAGGATGTATATCTTCGGCATCGGGAGCTCTGCTCTTTCCGAGATGTCCTTGACAAGGCTGTAAAGCCTCGGCGCTTCCTTCTGCGATACTTTCTTCGCTTTGTACATGGACAGGACTATCTTATCCGAGAACCAGAAGCTTCCCAGGTTCATCGCCAGGACAAGGATTATTGCTATACCTAATCCACCTGCACCACCCAGGGCCTGGCCTGCCCATAAGAGGAGTGCTGTGAGCAGTGCGAGGAGCATCGCTGTCTTGAATTTGTTGAGTATCATATCTCTTTAGAAGGCAGAATGGATTTAAAAATATTGTGGAACTAGAGCCTCAACGGAACGAAGACGAATGACTCTCCGGTCTGTTCTATGCTCTCTTTTCCCTCTCTCTTGTCCATTATCATCACAGGGCCTCTTGTCCGGGGACAGATGAGCCTTCCATCATCCTTGAGCGCTTTTCTTCCGAAGTCGGTAACCTCTCTTTTTTCAAGTTCGGTCATGCCTGCAGTGAATATGATTATGTCGAATTTTTCCTTAATATTCCTGAAATCACTTGTCTGGACCCTTACATCATCAATCCCTGCCTTGGAGAGGTTCTTAACAGCTTTCTCTGCGAGGGCCTTCTCTTTCTCTGAAGTGATCACTTCCCCTTTCTTTCCTACTATTTGTTTAATGAGAGCGGCGTTCCATCCCGACCCTGTGCCTATCTCGAGCACTTTATCGCCTTTTTCAACACCTGATAGTTTTAACATATAAGCGACCGTGCTCGGCTGCGAGATTGTCTGATCTTCCCCGATGGGCAGCGGGCTGTCAAGGTATGGCTCAGGCGCATCGACGAACCATGCCCTGTCTATTCTCTCGAAGGCTTCAAAGATATTCTCATTACCTGTACCGAGTATCTGATCCACATTCCTCAGCATGGTCTGTCTTGACATATTGTGTGGTAAGATAAAGAGATATATATTTCCTGCGGCTTT
>JBNJDG010000038.1:0-9259 GCA_051819665.1 Nanobdellota archaeon | reverse complement strand
GAGCGTCCGGGAGTGGTTCTGAATCTAAAGGTACTCCTATAGAGATCAACGGCCAGAAGGTCTATGATCTTGAGTCTTTTGGTGAGTTGGTCATGCATATGTCTGAAGATGATTATAAGAAGCATGTGCTTTCCAGAAAAGGAAGGGTATTGTTCTGGATAAAATCAAAGAACAAGGATCTGGATGTCAACCTTAACAGCAAGCCCGAAGTGGTCAAGAAATTATTCAAACATTCCTGAACCTGTAAAGGGTCTTTTTCTCGAATGGTTTTTCTTTCATGAAGTCAGAGAATGACCTTGTTATCTGGGATTCCCAGTTATTGAGAAGGATCTCTATCTCGTCGGAAGGGATTTTGGTTTTTGCAGAGATCTCCTCGATGGAGAAATACTTTTGGGGGTGTTGTTTCAGGAATTCGATAATCTTCTTGTTGTTGTTAGTATCAACGAAGAGACCTCTGAAAAACCGTTTGAACCTTTCCTTTGACCTGGGGTTTTTTGTGATGCATAAAACCTTTGGCTTTATCACTTTCTGTTTGTTCCCTTTATAGATCATCTCTGTCTTGATAAGCCCTTTCTCTTCCAGGTTCTTTATGTTCTCATGGAGGGTGGAAGCTGAATGTCCGATCTTTTCTTTTATCTTCGGTGCTGTCATCTCTCCCTGTTCTGAAAGGGTGATCAGTATCTCTCTTGATATCTTTTGGTTCCATACCTCTATGATATTGTTTTTCACTTTTTCATCTATCTCTACAGGCAGGAAATCGATGATCTCTTTTGAATTCTTATTGTAAGCGATGCAATATTCCATTTTTTATACATCTAAGTATGGAGAGGTATATAAATTTTTTTATTTATTCGGTACATCCGAAAAACCGAACCAAAAGATTTATATAAAAGTGAACCCACATAACAATATACTTTTTAGTATAGTGTTATATAAAAAATAAGAGGCGATTGACAATGATGACGGGATATATGGAAGGTATCGATAAGCTTGCGTTTGAGCAGGTGAAATATAAACGCGGGCAGAGGAAGAACCACGTAACGGATTTCCTTGAGATGAAGAGGTGCTTGTGAATGGGTATGAGTGCTGTATCATCCCATCTGATAATGTTCATTGCAGTTATAAGTATATCTACCCTTGTGGTGGCCGTTTTCAATGATAATATCGATGCTACAGCAAGCTCTATTGAGACCCAGCAGAACTGGTTGTCCAACCAGCTCAAGACAGATATCACGATCGAGCTGGTCAATTATGTCGACAGGGCAGAGAACCAGACCACAGTTTATGTAGAGAATACAGGTTCTACAATAATAGATACATCTTATGTTGACATATATCTCTCTGGTGAGAGGATAGAGAGGAACAATGAATCGAGGAAGGTTGAGGTCCTGCCCGATACAGAGGTTGCTAATGAGGGTCTCTGGGATCCGAAAGAACAACTCCGGATAATTGTGAACAAAACACTTGATGATAATACCACTTATGATGTCCTGGTGACCGGACAATACGGCTCACAGGATAAGAGTGAGTTTTCGACGTGACTTAAGATGGGGTTCGGCAATGTCATATCACAGGTCATACTTTTCATGTCGGTGTTGCTTGCAGTGGTGATGCTGACCATGGTTCATAAGGGTTATATCTCTACAACCGATCAGTCTTTTGAGAGCCAGAATAAGGAGTTGTTCAGGAAGTTTGATACTTCCTTCGAGATAACAGATGCAGATTATGATGCCGGGGAGAGCAGGATCTCTCTGCAGGTGGAGAATACCGGCTCGGTAAAGCTCGATCCGGAACAGGTTGACATATTCATTGATGATGAGAGGATAAAAAGGGATTCCTCTGCTAAGGAGATTGAGATCAAGGATAATCTAGTGAATGATAATCATTGGGACTCGGGAGAGAAGATAGAGATCAATGTTTCGAGGGAGCTTACCTCAGGGAAGCATCTTATAAGGGTATCTTCAGAGAACGGGATAGTCAGGGCTTCGACGATAGGTGTTTAAATAATGAAAGGACAGTTACGGATAGACCTTAAGAGGGATGAGCTGAGTGATAAGTTCGGCGGCGGTCTGCCGCAGGGCACTCTTATGCTCATTGAAGGTAATGATGGAGGAGGTAAGAGCATCCTTGCCCAAAGGCTTTCCTATAGTCTTGTGAAGAATGATACCACTGTGACTTATATAAGTACGGAGCTCCATACGATGGGTTTCGTGGACCAGATGTCTTCTCTCGGTTATTCGATTAATGAAGATATACTCCATGAGAATCTGTTCTTTGTTCCTATGTTCCCTTATCTTGGTGATGTTAAACTCAGGGATGATTTCATTGACAGGCTCATGGCAACGAAGAAGATATTCGAGAAAGATGTTGTTGTCTTTGATACTCTCTCTTACCTTATAGTCCATAATGAGATAAAGAAGGGGAAGATATTCCAGATAGTGAAGTTCTTCAAGAAGATGATAAGCCTGAATAAGAATATCATCATATGTGTTGACCCTGAGCATCTTAAGAAAGAGTTCCTTAATATCTTGAGAGCGGTCTCCGATATATACCTTACTGTAGAGGCAAAGGAAGTCCTTGGTGTCTTCCTTAGGGTTGCGAACATCAAGAGATACAGGAGATCTGCAGAGGAGGTTGCCGTCAGATTCCCGTTCAAGGTGCAGCCTAATGTGGGTTTAAGTATAGAACTAGCGTCATTGAGTTGATATTATGCCGGAAAAGAATCTTAAAAAAACGCTTTCGATGAAAGAAGCAAAGGCCAAGTTCCCTCATTTCAGGAAGTATATTGAGCAGGTCACTAAAGAAAGAGGGGAGCCAGAGTTCTATCCGGAGCTGAGCAGGAAGATGAAGAAGATGAAGAATCCCAATCTTGTCTATCCTGTGGGTGATCCTATTTTCATCCATATCTATAAGGAAGGCAAGAGGGGTATGAGGTATATCGTTATCGAGCCTGAGTTCGACGAGGATATACAGGGGCTTTATGATCAGGTCCTTAACAGGCTAATTGAAGTGGGTAACGTGCTGCCCGTACCGCATAATGTCAACGAGATAGGTGATGTGCTTCTCAAGCTGATGGATCAGATAGTGGAAGTTGTGGATGAGGATAAGGGAGCAGGCTTCATGAGCCAGTTCAATTCCAAGATAAAGCTCACGAAGGAGCAGAACGATACGATAAGGTATTATATCATAAGGAACAGGGTGGGGTTTGGTAAGCTTGAGCCGATATTCAATGATCCATATCCGGAGGATATCCATTGTACTGGTGTCGGTACTTTGTCCCTCATTCACAAGATCTTTGACATGGTCTATACTAACATCGAGTTCAAGGACGATGTGGAATTGAACAAATTCGTGATCGAGGTCACTGAGAGGGTTGAGAGACCTGCTTCGGATGCGAATGCTGTTGTTGACGCGATGATGCCCGACGGATCCAGGAGCAACTTCATCTATGGTCGTGATGTGAGCCTTGAAGGTTCAAGCTTTACGATCCGAAAGTTCTCTGAGGTCCCGATAAGTGTGACCCAGATCATCAATTTCGGGACGATGAGCTCTGAGATTGCTGCTTATCTATGGATCTGCCTGGAGAACGGGATGAACCTTTTCGTCTGTGGAGAGACGGCTTCCGGGAAAACTACTACATTGAACGCGATATGCACTTTCATAAAACCTGCCGATAAGGTCTATACGGTAGAGAACACACCAGAGGTAACAATGCCTCATGAGACCTGGCAGCACCTCCTGTCGAGGGAGGCGGGAAAAGAGACTGACATTACGATGCAGAAACTCCTTCTCGCTTCCCTCAGGTCTCGACCCGATTATATCATCGTGGGAGAGATCAGGGGTGAAGAGGGGAACGTAGCTTTCCAGGCTATGCAGACCGGTCATCCAGTGATGTCGACTTTCCACTCAGGTAATGTTACCACGATGATACAGAGGCTTACAGGAGATCCTATCAATGTACCTATAGCTTTCATTGATAACCTCAATATCTCTCTTATTCAGATGGCAGTGACCAACAAAGGTCAGCACCTGCGAAGAGTTTTGAGTGTGACAGAGCTGGAGAGGTATTATGCGCCAGCAGATAAGATGATAACCAGGCAGGTCTTTGATTGGAACCCTACCGATGATACTCACATTTTCAAGGGTATGATGAACAGTTATATCCTGGAGAGCAAGATCGCCCTCATGATAGGTTACGAGGACACAAGGGATATCTATAAAGAGCTCGATAAGAGAAGGAAGATACTTGATAAGATGGTGGAGAATAAGATCTTCAATTATTTCGATGTCTGGGAGCTCATAAAGAACTATCATATAATCGGTAAGGAGGCCCTGCCTTTCAAGGTAGAGGATTGGCAGTAATGGGTGTTGAAAAGCAGCTTGAGAAGATGGTAGCCAATGTGGGTTTCCTCTCTGTAGATGAATATCTCTCTAAGCTTGCTTTGCCCGTCTTTGGTATGACATTTCTTTTTGCGATAGGTGTCTTCCTCTTCCTTCCGACTCTTCCGGTTTATGTGCCTGTATTCATAATAATCTCCGGGATGGGTTTCATCTTACTTTATCCTTATCTGATGTACAAGAAGAGTGCAACCAATATAGATGAGAATCTCCATCTGATGATCACTTATGCTGGAACGCTTGCTACAGCTGATATACAGAGGAATATCCTGTTCAAGAGACTCTCTGATGCCAAGAGGTTCGGGGATATATCGAAGATCACTGAGAAGATATTCTATTTCTCCAAATCCTGGAATCTCGGGTTCTCCAAATCAGCGAGGAAGATAGCGGAGATAACCCCTTCCAAGATCTTCTCGGATTTCCTTGATCGTTTTGCGGTCATGATGGACTTCGGACAGGACCTGAAGGTCTTCCTTGCAGAAGAACAGGACTCAATGATGGATCATTTCGAGTCACAGTATAAGAAGGCTTTGGAGAACATCAGGCTGATGCAGGATGTCTTCGTCTCTCTCACGATAGCAATAGCCTTCGTGATGGCAACAGCCCTTTTACTGCCCGTCGTGGCCGGTATATCCATAAACTTTGTGGTTCAGGTAAGTCTCGGGATCATAGTGGCAGTGGATATTTTCCTTTATATAATCGTCAAGTCATTCATACCTGCTGACAGGCTCTGTCACACCATGAAGGAGAAGGATCAGGAGATGAAGAAGGTCATCAGGAATTTCTTCGTCTTTGCACCTATCTCAATACTTTTCACCCTGTTCCTTTTGTATGTGGACAAGCTTCCCTTCCTCTTCAATTTTGCTATAGGCTTTAGTCCCCTCCTTGTTGTGGGTTTTTATGCCCAGAATCATGAGAAACTAATATATACAAGGGATAAGGCTTTCCCTTCTTTTGTAAGAGCTCTTGGGTCTATAATCGAGGTGAAGGTTGGTGCGGTCATATCCAGCCTGAGGAGCCTTCAGGTGCATGATTTCGGAGTTCTTAATAATATGGTCATCTCTCTTTACAGGCGTCTTAGGTTGGGGAATAATAAGTACAGGTCATGGGCCCTTTTTGCTCAGGAATCAGGAAGTAATCTCATAACCAATTTCACTCAGATATTCACCGAGACGATCTACCTTGGCGGTAATGCGGAGAAGATAGGGGAGATCGTCAGCAAGAATTTTTCAAGGCTTCTATCTCTCAGGAAATTGAGGCTGCAGCTTGCTTCCTCTCTGAGAGGTGCTTTCTATGGTTCTCTCGTTGGTTTTGCTGCAGCGAGCTATGTTTCTGCCAAGATAACTGAGATGCTTGCGATGCTTTTCAAATCTCCGATCTCTGGCATCTCCGGGAGTGACAGCGGGTATATGGCGAGTGTTGTGAGTTCGATAGCTCCCCCTGCTTCGATGAACTTTGATTTTGCCCAGATTTCGATGTACATCGGTATAATGGTTGTTGTACATTGCATAGTGTCTTCGCTTGTCATAAAGATCGTTGATGGTGGGAATAATTATGCTGCTATCTTCGACCTTGTCTTCATGCTGTGGATAGGTGCTTTCATAAGCTGGCTGCTCCCTAATGTCATAGATAGTATGATGCCCGACCTTGCTTCGAATATGAACGCTTCTGCCGGTAACGGAACAGCGCCGGGGGGTGGAGGATGACAAAAAAGGCTGAAGTCGGCATCGGATCCCTTATAATATTCATAGCTATGATCTTCGTAGCTGCAATAACAGCAGGCGTTTTCATCCAGTCGGCGGATTCCCTCCAACAGAAGGCTCTTATGACTTCGAAGGCTTCGCAGTCGGCAGTTTCCACAAGAGCAGTCGTGATGCACATATCAGCTTTTGATGGTACAGAGGGTGGAGTACGTTTCTTTGAAGAGCAGATAAAGCTTGCTCCTGGTTCTGATGCAATGGACCTTTCGGAAGCTATGATCTCTCTCAGTCTGTCCAATATGTCTGCTGATCTTTCTTACAGTCCTGAAGCTTGTGATAATGTCACAAACTCATCAGGCGATGGATATTTCACTGATGCGGATAATGGCAACGGTACTTTCACAGTAGAGTATATTAAATCTTCTGATAGTGAACAAGCCCATCTAAAAAGGGGTGAGATGGTGAAATTATGTTTCGCTTCTCCGAGGCAGGTAGGGGAAGATGAGGAAGTTGAGATAAGATTTGTCCCTGATAAGGGCTCTCCTTCAACAGCTTCTTTCGTGACTCCTGATGTGATTACAAAAAAATACGTTAAATTATACTCCTGATACTCTTAGAGAGATATTTTTATTTTTATAATCCTAAAGAAGTGTAAATTGTTTTATTTTGTTCTTTTCTTTTATTTTTTATTATTATTTTTGATTTCTATTTATTTTTTATTCATTTATTTTAATTATTTTGTTGTTATTTGATTTTTTAAGATTAAATAGATTATTTTAAGCTTTTTTTATGCTTTTTATTGTTTTTTTATCTTTTTTTCTGAAAATGAAATCTATTTTTCATTCTATGAGTTTTTCGGTTTAGCCGAATTAGTTGCGTATTTTGAAAAAATTTATAAATAACCATATCCCAGTATACAAAAATGAATACTAATAGTAGGATTATCACATTAAGATTCAAGAGGTGTTATCATGAAAAAGAAAGCTGAAATGGGAATCGGGACTTTGATCATCTTCATAGCGATGATCCTTGTTGCGGCGATAGCAGCAGGTGTTCTTATCCAGACTGCATCGTCCTTGCAGAACAAGGCCCTGCTTACAGGTAAGAGATCGCAGGACCAGATATCTACAAGTTTGAGGCCGATGGTGCTTTATGCGGAGAACGGGACTAATGCTCAGGTTGATACTTTTTACCTGAAGGTGAAGCTTGCTCCTGGCTCAGATCCAGTGAAGTTCGGCGAGATGCTTGTGGAGGTCTCCCTCAAGGACAGATCTGATGACCTTACTTTCAATTCAACAGCTAACTGTACTGCTCCGCCTGCCTATAGTGAGGGATTTGCTATAGATTACCTTATTGAAGGTTCAGGACTTTCGGAAGGCTACCTGCAGAGAGGGGATGTGGTGAACCTTTGTTTCAGCACATCGAGGAATGTCACAGAAGACGAGAATGTAGAAATCACATTAATCCCAAAAATAGGAAGTCAGGCTCCTATCCACACAGCAATGCCCGACATAATGTCAGAAAAAAGGGTGACTATTTATCCTTAAAAGGATAAGGGTCTTGCCCTTTAGAGGTGATTCGAATGAAAAATAAAGTCAAGAAAAAAGCAGAGATGGGAATCGGGACTTTGATTATCTTTATTGCCATGATTCTTGTTGCGGCAATAGCAGCAGGGGTTCTTATCCAGACCGCATCGTCCTTGCAGAACAAGGCTTTGCTTACAGGCGAGAGATCACAACAGCAGGTATCGACGAGTCTTAAGCCGATGCTTCTCTATGCTGAAGATGGTTCGACGGGGAACAACGTAAAGACGTTTTATATGAAGATGAAACTTGCCCCGGGTTCCAATCCGGTGAAGTTTGATGAGATGCTTGTAGAGGTCTCACTGAATAATGCGTCGTATGATTATAACTTTAATGGTACGGCGGACTGTGAGAATAATGTGCCTGTCTTCAACGAGACTGTCCATGAAGGATTTGCAATTGATTACCTGATCAAGGGTTCCAGCTTCTCTGACGGTTATCTGCAGAGAGGGGATATATCGAAGTTGTGCTTCCAGACCAAGAGGAACGTCACTGAGGACGAGAACTTCGCTATAAGGCTTATCCCGAAGATAGGTAATCAGGCGCCTATAGAGACAGCAATGCCTGATATACTGTCTGAAAAGAGGGTAACCATTTACCCTTGAATTCTTTTTATTATCTTTATTTATCTTTATAAATCCACATAATTATCCAAAGATTTATATAAGGCTGTTTCTCAGAAACTTTCAATAAACACACATAGAGGGTGGTTAAACATGAGAAAAAAAGCAGAAATGGGTATAGGGACCCTGATAATCTTTATAGCGATGATCCTTGTTGCGGCAATAGCTGCAGGTGTTCTTATCCAGACCGCATCGTCCTTGCAGAACAAGGCTTTGCTTACAGGTGAGAGATCACAACAGCAGGTATCGACGAGCATAAAGCCGATGCTGGTTTATGCTGAAGATGGTTCTACAGACAGCTCAGTGAAGACTTTCTTCTCCAAACTGAAGCTTGCACCAGGTTCAGATCCTGTCAAGTTCGAGGAGATGTTGATGGAGGTCTCTCTGAAGGATGCGAATTACGATTACACTTACAACTCCACAGCTGATTGTGAGAATAATGTGCCCCAATATGACAACAGTTCCGTGAAGGAAGGTTTTGCAGTGGATTACCTTATAACCGGTTCCCAGTTTGAGGAAGGTTACCTACAGAGAGGAGATATAGGAAAGCTGTGCTTCCAGACCAAGAGGAACGTCACTGAGGACGAGACCATCGAGATCAGGATGGTTCCTAAGATAGGTAATCCGGCAGTTGTTACGACGGCAATGCCTGATATAATCTCTGAACAGAGAGTTACAGTATTCCCATAAACTGGGATACTTCTTATTCTTTTATTCTGTTGTTTTTCAATATGGGAAAGGCATTTGTATGTTTGTTCCGTATTACCGAAAAATATAAATATAAAATTATGAAAGATTTAATATACATAAAACTATAAGAGGGTGGTTATATGAGAAAAAAAGCTGAGATGGGTATAGGGACCCTGATAATCTTCATAGCGATGATTCTTGTCGCTGCAATAGCAGCAGGAGTTCTTATCCAGACCGCATCGTCCTTGCAGAACAAGGCTTTGCT
>JBNJDG010000037.1:0-9380 GCA_051819665.1 Nanobdellota archaeon | reverse complement strand
AGATACTCGAACAGGAAGGATACTTCAGGAGAAGCACGGGGAAGATAGATGACAAAAGGGTGGATGCCTCTCTACTCGGGCTTGTATGGCCTTTCAATATAGTGGATAAGGAAGAGCCGAGGATGAAGAGGACAATAGAGTTGATCGGAGAGAAGCTCACCAAAGATAAAGGTGTGTATAGATATGAGCATGATGAATATGATGGATGGATGTACAAAGGTTATCATCGTAAGAAAGGCGCAGGGTACTGGCCCGTGCTCAATTTCTGGATGACCCTCATAACAGGAGACAGGAGATATTATGACAAGGTTATGGAAGACCTGAAAGGAGAGCTTATACCTGAGCAGATCTTCGATAATGAACTTCAGGTTTCAGTAAAGCCCCTCGGATGGAGCCATGCGATGTACATCCTTGCAAAGAAGAGGATAGACCATGAAGACTAAGCTTTTGATCGGCCTCATCATAATAGTTATACTCCTTACCGGCTGCAGTTCGCCGCATGTCATCGTAGATGAGGAGAGGATCGAGGTGGAGATCGCGGATACACCAGAAGAAAGAGAGAAAGGCCTCATGCACAGGGAAGAGCTTTGTGATGACTGCGGCATGCTCTTCATCTTCAGGGAGGAGAAAGAAAGGAGTTTCTGGATGAAAGATACAAAGCTTCCTTTAGACATCATATTCATCGGGGAAGACAAGAGAATAAATGAGATACATCATGCAGAACCATGCAAAAAAGATCCCTGCAGAACATATGAAGGGAAAGCTAAGTATGTCCTCGAAACGAATAAAGGTAGATTCCAAGAAAATATTACGGGCAGAGATGTAAAGATAAGAATACAAGAGTAGAAAGAGAAATATGTTGATAAAATATATATATGATGCAACATCTTTTAAAACCTCTCTCAAGCAAAAAGTTCCACAAGAAACAATGGGGTCTTGATTTGATGATAATTCCACACAAACCGCTGAGAAGCAAAAATTTTGGTATTATGGCCGATTCTCCACAAGAAACAATGGGGGTACCCCAACTAAAATCAATACTTCAAAACAAAAGGATTTAAAAACCAAAGTATTTATAAATAAGCTAATCCGACTTTATATATACAGTCTACGGGGGTTTAACAAATGACTAACGAAAAAGACATACAGATTGTTAACATCGTGGTGAGTACTTCTCTGGAACATGATATTCCTTTGGAGAAGATGGCCGCTACGCTTCCTAACACGGAATACAACCCGGAACAGTTTCCCGGACTTGTAATCAGGATCAGGGAACCTAATACATCCGCGCTTATCTTCAGCTCAGGAAAGGTAGTATGCACAGGTGCAAAGAACCTTGATGAAGTGGACAAATCTATAGTGAAGATAAAGGAGAGCCTTCAGAAGATAAACGTGAAAATAACGATCCAGCCGAAGATCAATATCCAGAACATCGTCGCTTCAGGCAACCTCGGGATGGACCTGAACCTGAACACGCTCGCTATGAAGCTTACGAACACTGAATATGAACCGGAACAGTTCCCGGGATTGGTCTATAAACTTCCTGATGCGAAGGCAACCTTCCTTCTGTTCACCAACGGGAAGATAGTCTGCACAGGAACAAAGAGCGAGGACGAAGTCCACACAGCTCTGGAAAAGCTCAAGCATAATCTCGGCAGGGTCATGAAATAAGCAGTTTCCGGTCGATTTACAAGACCACTGGACACTGGACTTATTCGCTTAAGATTTATTTAAGATTAGAGGTACCTATATCATATGGACCAGGCAAAATCCGCACAACAGGAAGAAGAAAAACAGATGGAGACCACGGAGCACATAAGAAGATTCAAACAATTCGTGGAAGATAACTATTATGGTGAGCTCCTGGAAACCGTAAGGAAGGGCCTGAAACATATCTCAATTGATTTCTCAAGTTTAATAAAATTCGATCCGGACCTTTCTGAAGAGCTGCTGGAAAACCCGGAGGATGTCTTAAAGGCATGCGAAGTGGCCGTGACGGATTTTGACTTCGCAAAGGATATAAAAAAATTATATGTGAGGTTCTACAACCTTCCTTCTAACCAGCACCTGATGATAAGGAACATCAGGAGCGAGCATATCGGGAAATTCCTGCACATAGAGGGTATTGTAAGACAGAAGACCGATGTAAGGCCCCAGGTCACGAATGCAAAATTCGAATGCCCCAGTTGTGGGAATGTCATCTCCGTCCTTCAGCTTGACTCCAAGTTCAAGGAACCAACAAGATGCGGATGCGGCAGGAAAGGCAAGTTCATGCTCATGACAAAGGAGCTTGTGGATGCCCAGGGCATAGTCCTTGAAGAATCCCCTGACGGACTGGAAGGAGGAGAACAACCGAAGAGGATGAACGTCTTCCTGAAAGCTGACCTTGTGAGCCCCCTCTCTGACAAGAAAACCAACCCCGGAACCAAGATCATCCTCAACGGCTTTGTGAAGGAAGTGCCTGTGACCCTTAACACCGGAGGTACATCAACAAGATATGACCTCCTCATTGAAGCTAACTATGTGGATTCCTCCAGTGAGGATTTCGGAGAGATAGAGATCACCCAGGAAGAGGAAGACGAGATCCTCGATCTTGCTGAGAATAATGATATCAACAAGAAACTTGTGGAATCTGTAGCTCCCTCTGTCTACGGCTATGATAAGATAAAAGAGGCCCTCCTCTACCAGATGGTGGGGGGAATAAAGAAAGAAAGGACAGACGGAGGAGTGACAAGAGGAGACATGCACGTCCTCCTTATCGGGGACCCTGGTTCGGGTAAGTCACAATTGCTTAAAAGGATGTCCAAAGTGGCCCCTAAAGCCAGATTCGTCTCGGGTAAGGGAGCATCCGGTGCAGGTCTTACCGCCTCTGTAGTCAAGGATGAGTTCCTGAAAGGCTGGAGCCTGGAAGCAGGAGCTTTGGTGCTTGCTAATAAGGGAATGTGCGCTATAGACGAGCTTGACAAGATGACCGATGAGGACAGGAGCGCCATGCACGAAGCGCTGGAAGGGCAGAGTTATCACCCGGAGACTGAAATAAGGCTCTCAGACGGAACCAGAGTCAGGATGGGAAATCTCGTTGAAAAAATTATGAAAGAGGAGAAGAAAGTTGAAGGTATAAGATGTGAATTCTCTTTCCCGAAAGATATCTCCATGGTTACAACTGATTTCAACCAGGTATATGAAACTAATATTGACAGGATAAGCAGACATACACCTCCTGAATACTTTGTCAGGTTCACTTTTCAGAACGGCAGGACGATAAAAGTCACCCCGGAACACCCAATGTGGGTATACAGGAACGGAAAATTTGTCGAAGTGCCCGCTGACTCCATAAAAGGGGACGAACTCGTGCCTTGTCCGAAAAGATCAGGCATTACAGGTGAATCACAAACACTGGAAAAGGTCATCCCAAAGAAGCCTAACAACAAACCGATAACATTCCCTGAATACTTATCCAGAGGCTTATCAAAACTCCTCGGATATTTCATATCTGAAGGCCATAGTCATAACAATCCCTCCAATAGATATGCTGAGATAGGTATAAGCACCACCTCGGATGAGATCAAAGAGGAAGTGAAGTCATTGTTCGAAGGGGTGTTTGAAACAAGCATAAACATCAACATACATAAGAAAGAATCAAGGAAGAGAGCCACACTTGACCTTTACACTATCAGGTGCCCCTCAAAGCCTCTTTATGAATTTTTCAGGAAGAATTTCCCCGAGCTCCTTTGTAAAGCTCCTCTGAAGAGGGCCCCTCAGGTTATCATGAAGGAGACCAAAGAGATAAAAACTGAGTTCCTCTGCGCCGCATTCAGGGGGGACGGTTATTATGATAATAGCGATTTCGGTTTCACGACAGCTTCAAGAAAGCTTGCCGAGGATTATCAGGACCTTCTCCTGGATCTTGGCATAACAAGCATCATAAGAACAGAAGAAAGGGGAGATAAGAGATATTTCAAAACAATCATAACCAGCCCGGAAGGAAAAAAAACATTCAGCGAATCAGTCATCGACAGGAAAGATGAAAGGCTCGAAAAAGTAAAGGGACTAACAGGCAGGAGTTATAATAAAGCTAATTACAGGGACACTGTGCCTATAGACATGGTCCTCAGGGTGAAGAACATATTGAAGTCTTTGAAGATAGATGATGGATATTTCACTAATGTCATAAAAAGAGGCCATAATTCTAACAGGAGAACAGTTATGAAACATGTTCTGCGGGCCAGAGAAAGGATAAATAAGATAAGACAGACAGGTTCCTTCAGAGGACTGAGAAGAAACGCAAACATACACGTTAAAGACATAGCGGAGACCGCCGGATGTTCACCTTCCACTGTGTATAACCATGAAGAACAGGGGAACACAGAGATGTTCAAAGGCATCCTCGAACAGAAAATGAAAAATAAGCTTGAGCCTATAGAAGAGGAACTTGAACAGATAAGCAGGTTCCTTGAATCGGATCTCAGTCTCATGGGAATCAAGGAGAAGGATAGGGTCACTGAAACTGTCCCTTATGTATATGATGTCACTATGTTCCCTAACCAGACTTTCATCAGCCAGGGGGCAGTGCTCCACAACACGATAACAATCTCAAAGGCCAATATCCAGGCAACACTAAGGTCCCAGACAACTGTCCTTGCTGCAGCAAACCCTAAATTCGGACGCTTCGACCCTTACGAGGTGATCTCAAAACAGATCGACCTGCCACCAACACTAATAAACCGTTTCGACCTCATATTCCCAGTAAGAGACCTGCCTGATCAGGATAAGGACGATAAGATGGCCTCTTTCATACTCAATCTCCATAAGAATCCGACAGGAGAGGGAGGGGAGATAAGCACCGAGCTCATAAGAAAATACATCGCCTATGCGAGGCAGAAGATCACTCCCCAGCTCACCAATAACGCCATTGAGGAGATCAAGAGATATTATATCAAGATGAGACAGAAGGGACAATCCGAAAATGAGGTCAAGAGCGTCCCTATCTCTGCAAGACAGCTTGAGGCATTAGTGAGGATAGCAGAATCCTCGGCAAAGCTCAGGCTTTCAAACAAGGTCTCGAAGCTGGATGCAAAAAGGGCAGTGGAACTGCTTCATTATTCTCTCGCACAGGTAGGCTTCGATCCCGAAACCGGTGAGATAGACATTGACCGTATAACTACCGGAATAACTACTACCGAGAGGAGCAAGATAGTCAATGTCAGGGAGATAATAAACGAGTTAGAGGATAAATTCGGGAAGACTATCCCGATTGAGGAGATAATAAATGCCGCTTCGGAAAAAGGCATGACTGAAGAGAAAGTAGAGGAATCAATAGAAAAACTTAAGAGGTCAGGGGATATCTTCGAACCTAGAAGAGGATTCATATCAAAGATATAAAATGAGACAAACAGCACATATAGTAGGTATAGACGAGATAAAGAATTCAACTTACACAAAGTCAGAAGGCGAATGGGACCCTAACTACATCATGATAAGAGGGATAAAGGTCTCAAGGGTCAATGTAATAGGTGTTATAATCTCGAATGATGAGAATAGTTTCTATGTCGATGACGGCTCGGATAATATAATGGTCAGGATCTTCGATGATAACATCCATATACCTGAATTAGAGATGGGGGATATTGTCATGGTCATCGGCAAACCAAGGGAATACAACGATGAGAATTATATTGTGCCTGAGATTGTCAAGAAGATAAAGAATGAGAAATGGGTTGAGGTAAGGAAGAAAGAGATAGAGAAGCTCAGGAATGAAGCCCCTGCAGAGGCACCTCCTGAACAACAGCCGAAGAAGGAAGAGGTGAAAGAGAAAGCGGAAGAAGAGCCGGTGAAGGAAGGCCCTAAAGAAGAAGTAGTTGAAGAGATGGCTGTTGGGAAGAATGAACATGAGGACCTCTTCGAACTTATAAAGAAACATGATGATGGTAATGGGGCAGATATAGAAAAGATAGTGGAAGAGAGCTCTAAGGAAAATACAGAAGAGATAATCAATAACCTCCTCAATGAGGGGGAGATATTCGAAGTGAAACCCGGCAGAGTCAAGATCCTAGAATAAAGAATAGACGAATGGAGAGACATAGACTTCTATTACAGCTGCTATGAGGAGCAGGCCGACAGATAATCCTACGAGCACGAAGGCATCCTTCATGATACGCAGACCTTCTTCTGATGCCAGATGGTGCCTTATAACAGCGACAGAGATTATACCTCCTGCAAGACCTGCAATGATGAAGGCTATTATCTCAGGAAGGGCATGAAGAGAGAATCTCAGCAGGGAGGAACCGAGCACTGACAAAGCGCTCCAGAAACCGAAACCGGAAAGCGCTGCAAGTTCGGTCTTGAAGAGTGCAGCTATTGCCACACCGATGACAGTAGCATTCCATGTTATTACATAAAGGGCCCCTAAACCATAAATCATGGAAAAGACTATACATGCCACAAGGACGCCTATATTGGAGAGGAATATATCGAACATGCTCTCCACGCCTGAAACAGAATTCCCGGTAATCGAAAAAAGATTTTCAGCAAGAGTGGGGTTTATATTCTCGATCGCATTGACCTGCGCATCGAATGTGTCCTGCACCTGGGCAGGAGAGAGTATTATCACCGTGATGATAACAGCGATCATCACACCGACAAAGAACATGAGGAACTTTCCTATGGTCCTGGAATGATAAGTGAGAAGGTTCTTCTCGTCCCTGTGTTTTATATCAAACTCTTCCTCTCTCTCTATGGTCCTGTAAAAGAAAGGCACAGCAGCAAGGACTGTGAAGAAGACTGTAAAAAGGCCTTTGCTCTGGTCAAAGAGAAGGAATGAGAAAGCGAGAGCGACGCCGAAATAAAGCATGCCTAAGACAAGGAACTTCGGCTTCTCTTTCATATTGATTCCGAGATATTCAAGGACCATCTAAATGAACCTGAGAGAGCGAGTATTTATAATTTATTGCATGACCTACAGAAGGATTTTCCTGATATAATCACTGAAAACCAGCTTGTTTATCGAATGATTTATAAATCAAGAAACTCTCCCAATATATTATATGGATTACGAAGAAATGCTTAAGAAAGGCAGGGAAGAACTTCCGGACTCTATCCACGAAGCTGAAAGGTTCGAGATACCTAAGGTGAAAGGACACATCCAGGGTAACAAGACTGTCCTGAGTAATTTCAGCGAGATTGCCTCAACCCTAGGAAGAGATCCCCAGCACATGTTCAAGTTCATCCTTAAAGAACTTGCCACGCCGGGTAATATGAAAAAGACCGGCGAAGTCATAATGGGAAGCAAGATCCCCGCTTCAAAGATAAACGACAAGATCAAGCTATATTCAAGACAATTCGTGATCTGCCCTGAATGCGGTAAGCCTGATACTAATATAGAGAAAGAGAAGAACATACAGTTCCTCAAATGCACCGCATGTGGTGCCAAGACACCGATCCATTCTAAAATATGATATCAAGGATACACCATAAGGACGGAAGGTCTGTGATGACCCTGTGTGATGAGAACATCCTCGGGAAGACCTTCGAGGAAGGAGAGAAAATTCTTGACCTCTCTTCCCCATTTTATGATGGGAAAAAGATAAGCCATGATTATGCCAGACAGTTCACAAAGACCGTAAGTTCGATCAACGCTGCAGGCGAAGAAAGTGTCGATTTCCTCATAAAAGAAGGACTGACTAAAGAAGAAGATGTTCTTAAGATAGATAATATACCTCATATCCAGGTGACTAGATTAGAGCTTTGACTGCTTTTTCAGCTACTTTCTCGATCTTTTTCTTCCTTAACCAAGTGGCAGAGCCTATAAGATAACCACGGGCGTCGATACCTGAGAATCTCAGAACATCCTTTACGACTATGTTTATAGACCTGTTCCTCATCTTCTGGATGAAAGCCGGACTCCCGGATGTGCTTATGACCGAAGCCTTCCCATTGAGGAGCCCGACGGGCATACCTTTGCTGAACTTATGAGAGAATCCGCCTGTAAAGGTCCTGTCGAAGAAACCTTTAAGGATCGCCGGAGGAGAATTCCACCATGTAGGGTAGATGAACACAAAACGGTCGTTCTCTTTAAATAGCCTCTGATAATACTCAGTATCTTTGGCAATTTTCTTACGGCCGGAAGTGTAATGCTCCTCGTTCTTCATGACCGGATCATAACCCTCTTTGTAAAGATCCAGGACACGATGTTCATGACCGAGCTCCTCAATGTTCTCCTTCACTATCGAAAGCAAATGCCCGCAATTACCTTCCTTGTTGGGATGTGCATAGACTATAATGATCTTCATTCTGTTTTGAACCTCACACTGCCCTTTTCCTGAGTGATCCTCAGCTCTGGTATATCTACCTCTGAATTATTCGAAAGTCTCCATCTGTCCTGGGGGACCATATCCTCAGGCAATACGGAAAACCATGAGAGAGAACCTTCTCTGCTCTCTGTAACCCTCCTGTTCTCTGCCCTCACCTCACATAGTATGAAAAGGAATCCTCTCCTTTCACCTTCCACATCAGCAACTTCATTATATACTCCTTTTATGCCGATAAATTCCGTGTCAAGACCTGTCTCTTCCTTCACCTCTCTGACAGCTGCTTCCGGTATGCTTTCACCTGTCTCCAGTTTTCCCCCAATAAGCGCCCACTTTCCTTTGAAAGGCTGTTTGTTCCTCTTTATAAGGAGAATATCATCCCCATTATATACAGCTGAATTCACGATCACTTCAGGTCTGTCCAAACCAATCACCCAGATTTGCCTGCCTGTCCTTGTCCTTGCCGAAAACCGCTTCAAAGCTCCTCTTGATGAGCTCAAGGTTCTGTTGTATATAAGGAGAGACATGATACTTCCTGGCAAGACTTATGCTCGGCTCAAGATACTTGCCTACTGAACCTTCCGAGATTGTGAATATTATCTTCGCCCCGCATTTAGTGCATTTCCCGATAAGCGGAGGTCTCCTGAACTTCTCATTGCACTTTACACACCTGAACTGCTGCTGGGAGAATTTCTTGAGATTACCTTTTATGTCCTTGAGGAAATGTTTGTTTATCACTGAAGACGCTACATCAGTCAGATCCACTGCCCTTATTATCTCTGCAAGTTCCATCTGTTTCTTGAGTTTGTCCTCCATCGTCGGAAGAACCTTATATGCCGATATAGAGACACCATCATTTATGCTTCTTATATCATGGGTAAACCCCATACCCTCATACTGCTGAGGTGTATCAAGTCTTCCTTCTATCTGGTCCATCTCCATCTCCTTGGATGACTTGCACTCAAGGGCAGCCTCATAAAGTTCTAAAGGATACCTCCACGGCACATCAACACCATGTGCCATATCATCCACTTCCGAAGGTGTAAGCCTGGATGTCAATACTAGTGGGGAATC
>JBNJDG010000036.1:0-9522 GCA_051819665.1 Nanobdellota archaeon | reverse complement strand
AAGAGGAAGAGACTGTTTTTGAATCCATAAAGAATTACCAGATAGAGAACAAGGTCGATGAAGAGGATTTCAGGGAAGAGTCGGAGAATTCTGAAGATGGTGGGAGTGAGGAACCGGAGTCTATAGAGGACATGCTTGGTCCTGATGAGGGCCCTGTTGATACCGGTGCTCCTGCCGGTATAGATTATGAAGCGATAAAGAACGATTTCCAGAGGCTTGAGAATTATGAGGACCTTGCCAAAGAATATAAACTCACAGATGAGCAGTTTGAGGCTGTCAATCAGATATATGATAGGATCTCTGAGGCGGAACACAATATAAACAGGATCCCTTCAGAGTATAAGGAGATGAGTGAGTCCGTGAAAGAGATCTCCAGCACCGGTAAGAGGATAATCAATGAAATATCCGGTGGTTATGTGAAAGACATCTCTGAATACAGGCACGGTCCATGAAGGAAACATTTATCAATATGTTCTTATGAGTATCTCTTTATGGTTGATCTTGTTGCACTCTGGGAGAATCCTGTAATAAAGAAGGTTGTCTATATTCTCATTGTGGTGGTTCTTACATTCGTTGCAGGCAGGTTCATGAACAGGGCTCTTAAACGTGTTTATGATCATAACACTAAAGCCCATGTTGTTGATAAGACAAAGTTCAAGATGCTCCGAAGGTTCATTGTCGGTGCTATATATATAATAGGTATACTCCTGATCATGTCTTCTTTCCCTGCACTGAAGGAGATCTCATATTCTATATTCGCCGGTGCAGGTGTACTAGCGATAGTGGTCGGATTTGCTACACAGGAAGTCTTCTCGAACATAGTTGCAGGGATATTCATATCCATATTCGAGCCTTTCAGGATCGATGACAGGATAAAAGTGGCTGATGTGGAGGGTTATGTGGAAGATATAACCTCGTGGCATACGGTTGTAAGGACATTCAATAACGAGAGGCTCATGATCCCGAATTCCATAATCGCCAAAGAGAAACTTGAGAACTCGAGCATAATGGATAAGAAGGTCCTGAATTTCATCGATTTCGGGATAAGTTATGATTCTGATATAGATAAGGCCAGAAAGATAATCTCTCAGGAGGTTAAAAAGACAGATTATTGGGTGGATAACAGGAAGCACCATCAACTGCTCAAGAAGGAAGAGCCCTTCAAGGTGAGGGTAATATTCCATGGTGATTTCTCTATTGGGTTGAGGCTTTATGTCTGGACTGAGGATGCTTCTGCCGGTTACTTGCTGAAATGCCAGCTCCTGGAGAATGTAAAGAAAAGATTCGATAAAGAAGGGGTCGAGATACCCTTCCCTTACAGGACCATCGTGCAGAAAGGGAAGAAAGCCTGAATTTTTTGAGAAAGCTAAAGGCAAAGATTTATATATTCTGGCAAATATCATTCCTGTATGGATAATGTGACTAAAGAGGTTTACAGGATAATCGACAGGACCCCTTCCATGAGAGAGGGTATGAATAAGGGTATAATAAACAAGAGAGCTCTTGCTTCCTTCATCGTACAGAATTTCATGCCTGATAAGGAGGTCAATGCAGTTATAAGCGCTATAAGGAGATATCCTGTGAAAGAGAGGACGGAAGTGTTTGTCAACGCCTTTGATATAGTCTCCGAGTCAACTTTATCTTCAAAGAACGGCATCGTAAGCATAACCCTGAATAAGGAAGAGGCTGCTGAAAGGGTCCTGCCGGAGCTTTTCTCCGTTATAGAGGTGGAGAAGCATCAAAGCTTAAGGGTTATCCAGGCTGATGAATCCATAAAGGTCATAATAGACAAGAAGAACCTCAATAAGGTAAAAGAGCTGATTCCTGAACAGAGTATAAAGAAGATAGATGAGGATCTTGCTGAGGTGATAATACATCTCGACAAGAGAACCTGGTCTACTCCCGGCATAGCTTCAATTCTCACGACTGAGCTTTCTCTCAATAATATAAATATAGTTGAGATGATGAGCTGTATTCCTGAGATAATAATCTTCTTCAAGGAGAAGGATCTGATGGAAGCATATAATGTTCTTTATGGGACACATCGACAAAAATAAGTTGTTTTGACCAATTTTATCCAAAAACCCACTTGATTTGCTTATTTTGTCACCATTCTTAAATATGAATTCTTTTTGCTCTCTCCGTATCAGATTTATAGGAGGTAATAATATGGGTGAAGAAGTATTACAAAAGAATGGGAATGTATTCATGTATAACAATCTTCTTGCGAAGAAGTTGTCAGATAAGACTGGAACCAATACCAAGGATGTGATGGCCGGGCTGATGGATGTCTGGAGAAATTCCAGAGAAGCCGGTTTAGGCGGAGAGTATTCTAGAGCCGTTGTTGATGCTTATTCTGAAAATGACTGGGGCCTTCTTAAGGGACTGGCCTCTGAGTTCTCTGATAACGGCATTTCTGCAATGTTAAAGGAAAATTATGGGGTGGCTCAGGATTCCCCCTGGTCTATGAAGTATTCTGAGATAACACCGGACGGAGCAGTTCATAGTTATGGTCCTGAGACTTTGCATAAAATGAATGAGGCTGTGAAAAAACTTGATGGTCTGAGGGAGAACGGAACGAAATCTTCTCCTGATGTGAGCCATCTGAATTTCTCCCGTGGCCTGAATGACCGTGTCTCAGGTGAGCAGGGTTCTTCACTGCGAGACGCTTACGTAACGCCCGATGGTGCTGTCCATGACTATTCTTCCGAGACTTACAATAAGATGAAGATAGCGGAGAATCAGTTGAATGCAAAAACGCAGACAGATATGAACAGGGCTTCATTCTCAGATAAAGTCTATTTCGTCTGATCCCTTTATTTTTTTCAGAATTCTTATTAAATATAATTAAAGAAAAATAAAAAAGCACTAAAAAGCTTAGTACTTTGGATTTTTGCTAGGCTTGAAAGTAAAGACCTTCCTTGCCGGAATCTTGATCTTCTCGCCAGTAGCCGGGTTTACGCCATTCCTTGACTTCCTCTTGGTTGTCTTGAATGTACCGAAACCAACCAGCTGTACTCCTGGCTCTTTCTTTGCGCCTTTTCTGATGTTCTTTAGCACTGAGTTCAGTGCATCCTCTGCAGCTGCCTTTGACATCTTTGTGTCTTTGGCAACAGCCTCAACTAGTTCTCCTTTGTTCATCGAGAATCACCTCAGGTCTCTCTTATGTAAACGCTCATTTTTAAATTCTTCTATTGTTTAGCCCATATATTGGGCGTTTCAGGACCACTTAGGGATGAAAATGCCCTTGAAAACTACTTAATCAGGGTCTCTAGTTCTTCTATCTCCTGTCTGATGATGTCAAAACCTTTCTGCCAGAATCTTTCGTCCTCTATATCGAATCCTGAGAGGATCTCTTCTGGAGAGGCAGAGCCACCTGCAGAGAGTATCTTCTTATACCTTTCAATGAAGTTCTCGTTTTTCCTGTATTCATCAAATAGGGCAAGTACAACGAGGTTTGCGAAAGCGTAAGAATAGCAGTAGAAAGGGACATGATAAATATGAGGGATGTATTTCCATTCATGCTTGAACTTCTCAGGCACTTCAAGGTTACCGAATTGTTCTTTCAGGTTCCTGTAGTATTCTTCGTTCAGCTTGTCTATTGAAGGATCCTCCATCTCATGTGCTTTCATTTCGAAGAGGGTGAAGTATGCCTGTCTTATTATCGTGGCATATTGGTTATCGAGTTGTCTCATAAGTACAGATTTCCTGCTTTCTCTGTCCGATTCTTTATAGATCTTATCTGAGAGGAGCATCTCGGAGAATATTGAAGCTGTCTCGGCCAATGGAAGAGCTGGGTGCTTCTGGAATTCATTATTCTTTGAGGCAAGGAGGAAATGCACACCATGACCTATCTCATGCGCCATCGTGAAAAGGCTTTCTGTTGTATCATTGTGGTTGAGCATCACATAAGGTATGTCTTCCGTGGTTATGTCCATACAGAAAGCTCCGGATTTCTTGCCTTTCCTGATCTCTGAATGTACGTTCTCTTCAAAGATATTCTCTGCTTTTTCATAGAATTCCCTGTCAAAGTTCTTGTAGAGTGAAAGCACTTTCTCTCTGGCTTTTTCATAGCTTATCCTTTTGTCTTCTTTATAGGGCATGTAGATGTCATAACGGTCCTTAAGTCCTATCTGTTTTTTCTTTATATCGAAGTATCGGTGGAAAAGCCCTATATTTTTCCTGACAGTGTTGAGCATGGTGTTGACAGCTTTCTCAGGAAGATCGTTATCGAGATGTCTTGGCTCCGCAGGTTTTTTGAAACCCCTGAGGGTAATGTTCTCATTCTTCCAGTCGTTAAGGATCGATATGTACAATTCTCCAAGGACTGGCTCTTCCTCTTCGTATCTTTCAAGTAGGAGGTCGTAAGCTTTTACCCTGTTTTCCCTCTTACTGCTCCTGATGTTCTCAAGCAGCTCTTCCTGGGAAATCTTGCTGTTGTTCCAGGTGAAAAGGAAACGATTAGTTATTATATCATAAAGTTTGCTCAGCTCTTCCGACCCTGACAGGTCCTTGAGGTTTATGATCTTCTCTTCATCCTCTTTCAGCATATATCCTCTGAATTTCCTGATCTGCCCCAGATGATACCTGTATTCCTCTGCAGAGTTGATATACTTTTCTGCCTTCTCTTCACTAAGTGACTGGAACCAGTGCTCGAAGAACAGGAGCCTGTTCGAAATTTCTGTCGAGAAATTGGAAAGTTTTGAGAGCCTGGCATTGTTCTCATTGTCAGAGGTGTTCTCAGCCTGCTTGAGAGATGCTCTTGCCATAAGCCTGTTGGACTTCCTGCTCAGGCTTTCGAGTTTCCCCAGTATCTTCCTGAATTCCGCTAGAGGGATGTCCTTTCCTTTGTAAGCTTCGATCTCTTCAGCCAGGGAGGAGATCTCATCCATGAGTTCTTTGTCGCTTTTCTCTGATATCTTGCTTAGGTTCCAGATTGCCATCCTCTCTCTTATGTGGGTGATAATTAATAAGATTAACTGTGTTTTTACCATTTAGTAACGAAACATTTATAAATTGACCATGCTCTCCCTATAGCGGGGGTTAGAATTGGATAAGAGGATCATGTTTTTCATGCTTGCATTAGGGCTTATGATTGGTTATTCCCTGTCATTATTGCAGGAACCTGTGAGTGCGGAGAAGCCTTTCACGAGGGCGAGCGAAGAGCTTATGTCCCCGCATGACCACATAGGTGAGGACAGGATCCATGTATATGAGAACAGGGTCGTCCTTGATATTGATGCTGACTGGGCGAGGTTCAGGGATACTAACTCGATGGATCCTGTTCTGGACAAGGGAACGAATGCCATCCAGATAATACCGGAAAGTGAGGATGACGTCCATGTTGGTGACATAGTTACCTACAGCTCGGAGAACGGCGACATAATCCACAGGGTCATCGATATAAGGCATGATGAGAAAGGCACTTATTATGTTCTTAAGGGGGATAATAATGAGGAGCCTGATCCTGTAAGGGTAAGGTTTGATGATATAAAGAAAATCCTTGTGGGGGTGATCTATTAGGATGTATACGGATAAGCATATAATCTATGGACTTTTGTTCTCAGTGGCTATATATCCTATCATAGGTCCATGGTCCCTGATAGTCTTCCTCTCTTCTGTAGCTATAGACTTTGACCATTATATCCTCTTTGTCCTTAAGGAGAATTCTCTTGATCCTGTAAAGGCGATAAGACATTTTATCCGGAAAGGTTTCACGAGGAAGATCTATGTCTTCCATTTTATGGAGATCTTTTCTCTTCTTGTACTTTTGTCTTTTTTTATGGAGCCTTTGAGGTATATCGTTCTAGGCATGGGTTTTCACATCATAATGGATCTTATAGAGACGATCAAGAAGGATGAGACATTCTCTAAGTATTCATTATTGTTCAATCTGAAAGAATAAAAAAATAAAAGGGGATTAAACCATCTCCCCGACTTCGACAAATTCTTCGTCTTCCTGAGCAAACTCTTCATCAATAGCCGAGTCATCTGATTTGTTGGTCTGCCCGGAATCAGAATCGTCCGCTGAAGGCGAATCCGTTTCCTCCTGTACTGGAGGTTCGTCCTCTGTCGAGGTATCTTCAGCGGGACCGCAGCCTAAGACTGCTATCATCGAAATTACCAAAAAAATAGTGGTGAACCTCATCTTTCATTCCCCCTCTCTTCCTCTGTGGGTTGTTCTCCTGGAGTTGTGTTCTGGGGTTTTTCACCATCTTCTCGGGCGCCTTTATCTTCATTCGGTTCTTCTTTCCTGTTTATCCCCTCTTTACCTTTTTTTTCAGCTCTTTCCATGGCCTTTCTCACTTTCTCTTCGATCCTGTTCCTCTTCTCTTCTGCCAGGCCTTTGGCTTTCTCCCTTATATTAACATTACTTCTTACTCTCTCCTCTTTCATCTTCCGGGAAATCTCTTCTCTTCTTTCTTCAGGGAGTTCTCTGAAAGCCTTCTTCGCTCTCTTTACTGCATTTTCTGAACCAGGTCCTTCTTTTCCAATCTCTTCATCTGTCTCTTTTCCTTTCATCCTGGACATGAGCTCTTTTGCTTTCTCTCTGTTGTACTCTCTGATCTTCTCTTTTATCTGTTCCTTCATCTCTTTGATCTTCTCTTTGTTTTTCTCTCTGGATCTTTCTTTCACTCTCTCTGCGGTCTCTTCATCCATATATTTTCTGGCCGTTATCCTGAATTCCTTAGTCAGGTTTCTGGCTTCCTTCTTTACAGCCACGAATTCTGCGGCAAGTTCTGAAGGGGACTTGTTAAGCTCTACAGAGCTGGTTTCATTAACCAGCACTTTAAGGCTTTCGAGAACATCTTCAAGTTCTTCCCTGTCCTGTTCTGAAGCGTTTATCTCCTCAAGAACATTCTCTCCGACGAGTATGTTCCTCTCTATTGATTTCTGGAGCTGGAACATCCTCATCTCTGCTCCTCTTGGTGAAACCATCTCTTCAGTTCCCTCAAATTCGTCTTCTTCTCTCTCCACTTCAGCAGTCTCTTCAACCAGAGTTCTGTTCAGGCCTGTCCTCTTGACGATCTCGTCAAAGGCAACCTCTACATCGGTTGAGTTCAGGCTGAACTCGTATTCGTCTTCGCCTTTCTCGACTTTCACTTCAGTATTGCCTTCCCTGATCTCGATCTCAATCTCGAGTTCTTCCTCTTTTTCTTCGTCTTCTTCTCTCTCCACTTCAGCAGTCTCTTCAACCAGAGTTCTGTTCAGGCCTGTCCTCTTGACGATCTCGTCAAAGGCAACCTCTACATCGGTTGAGTTCAGGCTGAACTCGTATTCATCTTCACCTTTCTCGACTTTCACTTCAGTATTTTCTTCGATCTCAATTTCGATCTCAAGCTCTTCACTTTCTTCCTCTCTTTCATCATCTGATTCGTCTTCTTTCTCTTCTTCCTCTCTCTCATCGGATTCTTCTTCCGTTTCGTTGGTAATCGTATCATTCTCTCCCTGTGCCAGTACGCCCGGCATGAGAAGCATAACACCTATTATCAGTGCGAAGATCTTTTTCATATTATCATCCTCCGGTCTTTCCGACCTTTAGTGAAGTATGCTGGAACAACATAATAATCTTGCCCGGAATCACCGGAACAAGGTGGAACTTTAGGGCTTTTGTAGCCTTTCTTTAAAAAAATTTGTGTTCACTCGCCGAAAGTCTCTTTCAGGCTTATCTTGTTCGACATTCCTGTCTGCTTTATCTCTATGACACCTTTCTGTTCGAGAATCTTTAGATTCCTCGACAGTGAGGATTTGGGCAGGGATGTCTTCGACTGGAGCTCCTTCTGCGTCTTTGGCCCTTTCTTCAACTCTTCTACTATGATGTCCTGTCTTTCGCTCAGTGCTTTGTATGATACTCTCTTATTCTTTCTGTGGAGAAGATGGATGGTGAGAAGCAGTCCTGCTATTATGAAGGGAAGGAAGGCCCATGTCTTAATTGTCTCTTCTTTCTTCCTGCTGAGCTGGTATTGGAGGAAAATCTTCGGTTTATTGTCCTCTACGGTTCCTATCACCCTTATCTCTTCATTAGCATGCTCTATCCTTCCCAGCTCCGGCATTTTCATATAGTTCACTTTGACTCCTTCCGGAAGGTGTATCGTATAAATGAGATTTGAGAACTTTTCTTCATAGCTGAGGTTCAGGGTCCAGAATTCGCCATCTTTGGAAGTGTAGCTATAACCGTCAGTGAAGTTGAAATCTGTAGTGCCTTCAAAGCTCACATAACCGTCTTTCTCAAGGTAGATGTCTATGTCCCCGTAAGGCAGGGATACAACAACAGGAAGACTAATAAGGAATACAAGGATCAGGGCAAGTTTCTTACACATATCCCTTAATGAGAATCTCATATATTTAAATCTTCGTCCTATCATACCTTCTATATGCTTCTTTCTGTATATTTTCCACATGAAGGCCGAGGTCTTTCCCTGGTTTTATTATTGAGGTCTTTTTCATATTGTTCCTTTTACCGGGTTTTACGACCGAAGAATACATCCTCAGGACTCCAAGGTATGCTTGATTATCATGTTCTGCAAATATATCCTCGTCACTTATATGCTTCCTTCTTGTCTCCTCTTTTAGGCTCTCTGAGTATTTCTCTATGGTGAAGGTTGAGAACTCGCCGAGCATACCTCCTGTCAGTATCCTCGTCAGTCCGACCATATTCTTTTCCGTATATCTTGTATCGTGCATCACGTATACGTAAGGGTGAGCGAGTATCCTTCCCTCTCTGCCTTTTATGGGTCTTTTTGCCTTATTGATTCTTTCGCTTAAATCTTGCTGTCTATTACCGTATATATCCAGTTTTGCTGCTGCAATATCCCTGTAAGTGAGAGGGTATGACAGCATGACGGCCAGTGAGGAGGATAGAAGGCTCCTGCTGCCGTATCTATGGTTTTTTCCCACTGACTGGGGGAAATAACTGACAGCAATATCCCTCGCTCCGTTCTCGAGATAATTCTTCTCCTCACGCGTACCTTTCTTTTTCCTTGTTGATTTCCTCACATTCAGTATGTCCTTGGAACATACAAGGAAGAAACCGTTGTCGAGGTTTACATTCGAGGCAATTCCGTCCTGGTCCAGCAGAATGGCATTGTCGGCCTTCATGGATTCAAGGACCTTCTCCCTGAATTTGTGCTTTCCTCCCACTTTCCAGTTGTTTTCCTCGAGCTCTATCTCTCTCCTTTCACTGTCATTATAGATGAATCCATTAGGGGTGAAAATGGCCCCATAATTGTCTAGTTTCCCTGTTGCTCCTTCATCAAGGGGCCCAGGGTTCTTATTCTCATAGATCATGGACCACAGGGAATCTGTTCTCACTTGTGCGATGATCCTGAACATCTCAGAATTTATTATTTCATTCCTGCTTCTGGTGAATTTCCTTTTGGTCAATATATCACTCCTCTGTCTTCTCTTATTAGTACTGGGAAGAGACGATGATATATAAACTTTGCCTATCCGAAACATTTATAAGGGCATAACACAGGGATTTCATAGCCCGGGTTTTATAGCCCGGATTTTATAGCCCGG
>JBNJDG010000035.1:0-10621 GCA_051819665.1 Nanobdellota archaeon | reverse complement strand
TTGATAATGCTCGATGCCCATCCAGACTGTGAAAGTGATTTCATGCCTCCGAGCCATGAGGACCTCATCAGAGGCCTTGTGAACAATAAGGACCTGAAGCCGGAGAACATAATCATCTTAGGCATAAGGAACTGGCATAAGGACGAGCTGGATTTTCTCGAGAAAAACGGGATAAGGTATTTCACGATGAAAGAGATCAGTTTCGAGGGCCTCAGGGAAGTCTCTGAAGCGGTCATGTCGATAGCAAGGAGATGGAGTTCAACGTATGTCTCGATAGACATAGACATCGTGGATCCTGCTTTCGCTCCGGGAACCGGTTATCCAGAATCAGGTGGCCTTACCTCGAGAGAGCTCCTCTTCTTACTGCAGAGGTTCAGGGAACTTCACAATCTGACGATGGTAGATTTAGTGGAAATAAATCCTGAGCTTGACAAGGGCCTTACAGCAAAGCTGGGGGCTAAGATCGTCAAAGAATGTAGTCTTCATCTATCAGGGCAAAATGGATGAGCCCCTCTAATATTCCCGAAACATAATGACCGTTTAGTCTGCCGTAACCTTTGCATAGGTGAAGGCGGTCAAGTATATTCTTCTCGAGCATCATGTTCCTCACCGTGTTCCTCACATCCTCCTTTGCATTCCTGACGAGAATGGACCTGTAACCATAAGTCAGCGGAAGGATATCATTCCCACTATCACCTGAATATACAATATCTTCCATGGAGAAGCCGAGCTTTCTCCTAAGGTATTCGAGGCCTTCAACCTTGGTGGCTCTCTTAGGGAGTATATCCAGAAGACCCACTCCGTGAGTCTCGTCCTCGCTATAAACAATACAGGCATCTTCACATATTGATTTGATTATCCTCGTTACCTCTCTCACTATCGTTTCTGAATTATCAGGATCATCAAGATAATAGCTCAGCTTGAAGCGATTCTGATTATGCTCTTCCTGGAGCCTAAGGCTTTTTATAACAGAAAGTTCCTGCCTGAAGGTATTGACATTCCAGTTACTTGTGACTGACTTGATTGTATCTATCCAGCCTTCATCCTCCACAAATTTCCCGTCAACATTATTGTAGACCTTTGTCCCGACTTCAAGGACAAGGTGATCAGGCATAGGAGCATGGAACTCTTTCATGCCTTCCTTAACCTGTTCTATATTCCTCCCCGTGACATAGATCAACTTAGGTCTCTCCTTCTTTATTACCTGCGAGAATAGGCTCATACTTTCATCATATTCCTGGAGCCCGTTGGGGAAAAGCGTCCGGTCAAGATCAGTGGCTAGAACAAACATCTTCTCATCTCCTTTATAAGCCTCCTGCTGAGCGCTTCCCATGAATATCCTTTAGCGATCTCATAAATCTCTTCCGCTTTCTCAGCTGCTTTCTCAGGATTGTCCGCCAGTTCCTGTATCTGTGAAGCATAACTGCTCACCTTATTATCCACCACGAAGGCTTTTTCCTTGAGCACCTCATTGACAAAAGGCACATACTTTGAAGAGATAATAGCACAACGGGATGCAGCGGCCTGCTGGACCGACATGCCCCAGCCTTCCATAACTGAAGCAGTAACATAAACATCAGCAAGGGAGAAAAGCTGGGCTATCTCATCCTGCTCAAGGAAACGGTCGAGGAGGATTATATTATCACTATCCAGCTCCTTCTTAAGTTCCATGATCTCATCATAGGTATTAGTCTCCTTATCTATAGTCATCGCAAGTATAGCATTATCCTTCACCTTCGAGAAGGCTTTCATCACAACGTCTTTCTGTTTAGGTCTTGCTGTCCTGCTCACTTCAAGGAAGACTTTCTTGCCCTTATCATATATCTGCCTGCCCGCAAACTCATTTATCAGTTTCACAGCTTTATTACAGTTCTTCCTGGGCCTGAAGACCTTCATATCTATACCAGGAGGGAACCAATACCTGGGAGGTTTGTTGTTATATTTCTCCAAAGTGTTCGTTATCTTACCCGAGGTGGAGACAACACCGTCCACTTCCGAAAGGACCTTCTCCTCGTTCCTTATCCTGGTGGGGAAATTCAGCCTCCTTATTATCCACTTCGGCTTGTTCCTGTAATTGTATCTCTTGAGCTTTCCAAGAGAATGGGGTGTCCAGAGATGAGGCACTTTCCTGCCGAGCCTTCTGTTTATCAACGTGCCCACTATACCACCATCCCAGTAATGGGAGGATATGAAGAAAATATCTTCCAGCTTCATGCCGAGCTTATGTGCTTTATCAAAGAAGAAATCAACTTCCTCCGAGAGATGTTTGAGCTTGAGTTTCTCTTTAGGGACAAAGGATTTTATGCTGTCCTCGAGGTAAAGGAGCCTGCAGTACTCACCCATCTTCCCGAAAGTTTCATCATAATAGAAAACCCCTTTGTGCATCTTGCCTGTAACAGGATGCCTGTAACCACCCCTGTTGAGGATAGTGACCTTATAACCCAGCTTGAGGAGGGCCTTGGCAAAATCATTAACATAGAAATTCTGTCCTCCGGTATCAGTCGTCACATGGATCTCCCTTGAATGACAGCCATGATTGGTTATCAATAATATATGTTTCCTTCCTGATTTCCTGAAATCCTCATGCCTCTCTTTTTGGGTTACCATAATTATTCTATTCATCATATGAATTATTTATAACTCTTTCGGGTCGCAAAATATAAAAACACTGAACATTATGGACATGATATGAGCCGCCATAAGAAAGAGGAAAAGATTGAGGAAGGATACAGGAAAGCTGTGGATGTTCTCAGGAAGAACCAATCTAAGTACGGTTTTTCCGCAAGCACCGAGAGAAAGGAGAATTATTATTCCGTCTGGGCCAGGGACCATTGCATAACTTCCATTGGTGCTATATTGACAGGTGATGAGGATCTTATAGAGACCGCTGAGACAGGCATATTCTTCCTCCTCCGTAACCAGATAGACCACGGACAAGTGCCGAGTTATGTAGAGATAGAGAATAAGAAGAAAGTATATGGAGGATTCGGATCAATAACCTCTGTGGATTCCAACCTTTGGATCGTCATCGCATGCGCTATCATGCATAAGAGGACTAAAAACAAGACCTTCCTCTCCAAGACGAACATGCTCAGGTACAGGAGGTTCTATAGGCTCTTCAAGGCTTTTGACTCTAATAACTGCGGCCTCATGGAAGTTCCAACAGCTGGCGACTGGGCAGATGTCATGAACCGAAGTTACCACGTACTTTATGATGAATGTCTCTATTACGAAGCCCTCAAAGCACTCATATATCTCTTTGAGAGAGGATACGAAAAGACAAAGGACGAGGACATCAGGAAGAGGATCAGGAAAAGGATAAGATGGATCAGGCTCAGAAAGCCCAAAGTGAAGAAGAGGATCAATCAGGTCTTCTGGTTCACCAAGGACAACATAAAGGATATCAAAGATGAATACATGATCATGGAGAACATCGAGGAGAAGACATACAGCTACTACCAGTCGCACCTAAAACCCTTCAAGATACACTGGGAATGGAGGTTCGACAGCCTGGGTAATATACTGGCCATCGTGACAGATATAGCGAACAAGAAGAAGAAAAGGATGATTATAAATCATGCATTGAGGAACAAGGTCAATAAGCCTTATCCTATCAAGGCTCTTCACCCGCCTGTATACAAGCACGAGAGAGGCTGGGAATACGTCTACGAGAAGAAAGAGCAGACACATACATATCACAACGGAGGTCTCTGGCCTATGATCGCAGGTTTCTGGATATACGCTCTCGATAAGATAGGCTATACCAATAAAGCGGAAGAAGAACTATACAAGCTTGCTGAGCTCCTCGAGAAGAACAACTGGGATTTCAACGAGTACATGCACGGCCAGACAGCCGATTCGAAGGGAAAGAAAGAACAGGCATGGTCTGCCTCAGCCTATATCCTTGCTTATAAGAGCATAAAAGAAGACTTCAACATTTTCAATTTCAGATGAAACCGATCATATGCAGAAACTGCGGAAAAGAAATCAAAAGGGATGGAGATTACACTTATTTCAGGTTCATCAAGAAGAAAGAAGGCAATGTGACCAAGGCTAATTTCTGTACACCAGACTGTGCGAAGATATGGATGAGCAAAGAGAGTGAGAAGCCTCTCGAGAAGGAGGTTGAGGAAGAAGCTGCTACTGAACAGGGTGAGAATATAGATTATGATATAGAAAACAAAGGCGATTACAGCAAAAACGAACTGCCGGACAAGGAAACATATAAAAACAACCCACAGTATGGGTATGAGGAGATAAGGAAAGAAGCCCTTGATATGATAAAGAAAAAGGACAAGGATGATACTTATCCTAAGATAGAGAAGAACATCTGGAGCGGGAAGCTGGATATAATCCATTCCCCGAAGGATTATAATGAAAATCTGGGAGATACGCTGAAAGAGAAAGCGAAGATAAAGGACATCGAACCGGGAGATTACAGGAGGTATTGAAATGGACATTCTATGCATAGGAGAGACCTTATTCGATATATTCGGCAGAGAGAAGAGGATCGGCGGAGCCCCGCTGAACGTTGCATTAATGGGAAAGCTTCTGGGGCTGAATACAGGTATAATAACAGCTGTCGGCAAGGACAAGCTGGGCAAGGAGATCACCGATTTCGTAAGGAACAGGAAGATCAACCATATAATCCAGAAGAGGAATGTCGAGACAGGTGCAGTTAAGGTCAGCATGAAGGGGAAAAAACATACATTCAACATAAAGGATAAAGTCGCTTATGATTACATAAGGGCCACGAAAAAGAGCCTCCGTTTCGTGAAGGACTCTGATGTCATCTATTACGGCAGCCTGGCCCAGAGGAGGAACCGGAAAGAGATACAGAAGCTCATAGACAACAGTCCCGGACTCAAGATATACGATATGAACTTAAGGGGAGGAGAGAACGAGCTGACGATCTTCGAATCTTTAAAAAGGGCAGACATCCTGAAGATAAGCGATGAGGAGTTAGAGAGGATTAGAGATATCTTCGATGTCGAACCGATCAGATATCTCAAGAACTTCTCATTGAGGAAGATTATCATCACGAAAGGGGAGAAAGGTGCTGAGCTCCTCGAGAAACAAGGAGATAGCTGGAAAAGGACCAAAGTGAGAGGTCTGAAAAGGAAGATTGCAGACACTGTTGGTTGTGGAGATGCTTTCACAGCAGGCTTCTTATATGCTCTACTGAATAAAAGAGATGATAAACTCAGTCTTGCGAACAAGGTTGCGGGAGCTGTGGCTGAGATAAGAGGTGCAATACCTTCTGAGATAGACATAAGCAAAGCCAGAGTCAGAGCATATGAATAAAAGATACCCCTGAGAAGAGGATTTAACCGATAACTTTATAAATGAAGATTGCGTTCCTGTGACCAGTGATTTACAGTGGGAAGAATAAAAACAATGCTTATAAAAAGATGCAGTAATGACTTGCTAAGAGAACATCCTTCAGAATTCAAGAAGGAGTTTGAACAGAATAAGGCGCTGGTCGATAAATACACTAAAGTATCTTCAAGAAAAATAAGGAACATTATCGCCGGTTACGTAACAAGACTAGTGAAAACCAGGAACTAGGGGGGAACACAAATGATAGGAGACAATTCTATCTTTATCGGTAACAAGCCTTTTATGAACTATGTTACCGGTGTAGTGATGCAATTCACTACAAAGGACGCTGAGGAAGTGACGGTCAAGGCAAGAGGCAAGTTCATAAGCAGGGCAGTAGATGTCGCAGAGGTCGCTTCAAAAAGGTTCCTTGACGGCACAGTAGGGATCAAGGATATCAAGATCGATTCTGAAGAGTTCGAGAACAAAGAAGGAAAGGAAGTAAGGGTTTCGACGATTGAAATCATACTGACGAAGAAAGAATAAGGTGATAGGATGAAACTCTTGAAGAGATTCGCCAACCTTTTTAATAGGATGGCCAGTGAGAAGAACGGAGAATATATATGGGTCGGTTATGGAGAAGACCCTTTTAAGAAATGATTTTTTTCTTTTTAGTAAATATTATAAATCACTGCTTATGACTTAGATTCACCTATGACAAGATGGCCCCATAGCATAATCCGGATAGTGCGGCCGGCTTCGGACCGGCTGGTGCGGGTTCGAATCCCGCTGGGGTCATGAATGAAGTTCTGTAGAATAGCTTCTTATTCAAGATCCACCTTGTTCCGCTAATTCCGGAAAAAGTATTTAAATCGTTCCATCTCTATATACTAAAGCCTGGAACACAGGCGGAGGGGTCAAAATGAGATTAATAGGAATATTGATAGCAGGGATTATGCTCGCTGCAATGCCTGCCCTTGCTGTAGAGGAACTGCCAGATCCGGGAACAACCCCCGACAGTCCGTTCTACTTCATGGACAGTTTCTTTGATAATTTCAGAGCAGCCGAGAAAGTCTCTGACGAAAGAGCTGCCGAAATGGTAGCAATGGCGAGAGAGAACAATCAGAGAGGTATGGAGAAAGCCATGAACGGCTACCAGAAAGCTCTTAACAGGTCTGAGGACGATGAAGAGATGGCCAATAAGACCTCAAACCACCTGGCTGTACTCGGTGAGGTCTATGACAAAGTGCCCGAGCAGGCAAAAAAAGGTATAGAGAGGGCAATGAACAGCAGCGCAAGAGGAAGAGAAAGAGCCCTGGAGAGAGTGAGACAGAGAAACCCTGAAAGAGCCTCGGAACTCGAGAACAGTACCGGCAGGATGCTCGGTAGAGTGAGAGAGAACGCAAGAGCTAGGGTACAGGAACATATGCAGGGCTCTAAAAGCAGAGGTAATGCCGAAGATAAAGGAAAGCCCGGTCCAGGAAGAGACACCAGGGAAACTGACAGACCTGGACCAGACAACATCTCTTCCGGAGAAGAACCCTCTACCGGCGGGGCTGTTGACAGTAATGAGAGCCCTTCAGGTGAACAAAGTGGACCTGAAGGACCAAACACTGGAAGGTAAATAAACTTATCCTCCCTCATATGTGGGGGGAGCTTTTTCTATTCTTTCTGTTTGTTAATAATTCCGAAAACATTATAAATTAAAACATATATGATTGAATACATGTATACTGAACTGAGTTCATTGATGGAGAGATTGTACGGACACGAAGGTATCAATATACTCAAACGGATCCTTGAGAAGAACAACATAAAGGATCTTGAATCAGCCTCCACAGAAGAAAGAAGACAGATCGCAAAAGAGATCTCTGCCTCCATCCCCAACCAGAGTATCAGGAAGAGCCATATGAGCTATTCCGAGATATTGAAGACTCTTCAGGTCAGCTCTTTTGAAGAGAAAGAGGACAGGTTCAGGAACGCAGAAATAATATACGATGAGGAGGGACACGAGGTACTATACAAAGAGATGAATCCTGACAAGAAATACTTTACAAGCAAAGAGGAGTTCATGAATTTCAAGATAGAACAACAGAATGAAGTCATAAAAGAATTCTGGAAATCAGTCTCCCACACATGGCCCATGATTGAAGCCACATTCAATCTATTCTGGGAAAAAGCCGATAAGGCTGTGGAAAAAGGGATCCCTCCAAAAACCATAATGAAGAAATCAGAAAAGGCAGTCTCAACCATTTACTATAAACTCAAGGAAGCTTATGAGAAAGCGAAGAAAGACCTGGGCATGGAAGAAATATCAACACATTTCACGAGAAGGCTTGGAGAGGAGGAAGAAAAGAAGGTTTTCAGAGTCATAAAAAGGTTCTGGGACAGGATAAGGGAATCTTACAAGAGATTCAGGCAGTTATACCTTAGTTCCCTGGAAACGGAGATCAATCAGCACAACGAAGACCTGGAGAAGATAAAAAAAGAGACAGAAAAGATAGAGAAAGAGATGAAAGGGGCCTATGAAGAACTCGAGGGAGAGATGAACAAGATTAAACAAGAGTATTCTGGTTCTATTACAGAGCCATAAGATTTATTACCCAGATGATATCTACAAGTAATATTATGACAGAAGAACTTATAAACAATCTGAAAAAGAGGAATTTCATCCCGCATCATTGCGATACCAAAGAGGAAGCGAAAGAACTTATCCTCGACCTTGTGAAAGAGGGAGAGACAGTCGCCTGGGGAGGCAGCGCTTCGCTTGAAGAGACAGGAGTCTTTGAAGGGCTACGGAAGAGAGAGGACATAAGAGTCCTTGACAGGAAGAAAGATCCTGAGGCAATGAAGAAAGCGTTCTATGCAGATACTTTCCTTACCAGCGTCAATTCTCTCCTTGCTGATGGCCGGATCATCAACATAGACGGAAGAGGGAACAGGGTCGCCGCAACCATATACGGCCCAAAGAAACTTATCTTCCTGATAGGAAGTAACAAGATCACCGAAGGTACTCTGGAAGACGGGATAAGGAGAGCGAAAGATGTTGCTGCTCCCCCTAATGCCAAAAGACTTGACAAGAAGGTCCCCTGTAAGGAAAGAGGAGAATGCACTGATTGCTCATCACCTGAGAGGATCTGCAGGTCTATAGGCATACTGGAATGGATAAAGGACAAGGAAGCCCATGTGATCCTCGTGGATGAGGAACTGGGTTATTGAGGAAAGATGGAATTAAGTCACAAACACCAGGTCCTGCTGACCATAACCATAGTAGCCGTACTCTTTGTTATAATCCTCTTCATGATGAAACCTGCCCTGAAAGGCTATGAGATCAGGAAAGAGTTCGGCAGTTATGATATGACCCTCGACGAGATCCTCTCAAAAGTTGAGGAGAAAGAGACGAAACTTAATTCTGCCCTTATAAGGAAAAGATCCTGTGAAAAGACAAGTGAGAGACAGAAAGAAAGGATTGAAGAGCTCACCAATGAAAGCTATCAATGCTCACAGCTGAAGAACGAACTCAAGAGCGAGAAGGACCGGAAGATACAGGAACTGGAAAACAAGCTCGAGAACAGCGAGAATAAATGTAACCAGGAAAAGGTAGAGGTCGAGAGAGAGAAAGAACAGTTACAGAAGGAACTGGACTCACTGAAAAAAAGATTCGATGCACTCGCCGGAAACGCTGCAGAAAACATATGTTGCAAGCATAAGGTTGATTATCCTGAGACAGATTCATATATTATCTCCAACAACAAGATAGCCTGCACAACAGGCGAAGGCAATAAGCTCGAATGTTAAAGTTTACATCCTCTCTGGTGCATCCATACCTAAGATGGAAAGACCCCTGGCTATGACCTTCCTCACATTATCTACAAGGAAAAGCCTTGCTTTCTTCTTCCCTTCCTCCTCCTTAAGGATATTATGCTTATGATAATACTCGTTCAGTGCCTGGGAGAGATCGAGCAGATACCTGCACAGGGGCATGAGCCTGTAATCCTTGACCGACTGTTTTAAAGCCTCATCAAAGCCACCGAGGAGAGATACAAGGTTCTTCTCGTCCTCATTCTTAAGATAAGATACATCCGCCTCTCCATATTCTGTATCTGATTTCCTCAAAATACTGCATATCCTGGCATGGGCATACTGTATGTAAGGCCCAGTCTCGCCCTCAAAATCAAGCGAGTCCTTTATGTTAAAGACCATCGATCTCTTATTGTCCTGTGATAGCATGCCGAACTTAATTCCTGCAAGAGCAAGACTCCTGGCAGTCTCTTTCCTGTCTTCCTCTTTCCAGTCAGGATGCCTTCTCTTAACCTCCTCATAGGAATGCTCCTCAAGCTCATCAAGGAGTTCATCAGCAAGTATGAGCTCACCTTCTCTCGAAGATATCTTTCCCCCCTCCAGGCTAACTAGCTCGAAAGGTATATGACTGCATTTCTCAGCTTCCTTAAAGCCCATCTTCTCAAGCGTCCTGAATATCTGCTGGAAATACATCTTCTGTTCAGAGCCGACAACATAAAGCGAGCGGTCTATATCATACTTCTCGAATTTCCACTTCGCAAGAGCAAGGTCTTTTGTGGAGTAGAGAGCAGTACCATCAGACTTCAGGAGCAGGAAATTTCCCAACCCATATTCCTCAAGGTTGATTATCAGAGCACCCTCGCTCTCCTCTGCAATGCCCTTGTCACGAAGTTCCCTGACTATCCTCTTGCCTTCCTTCTCGACCTGACTCTCAAAGAAATACTCATCGAATTCCACTCCAAGTCTTGAATAGATCTTCTCGAAATCATCAAGGCACCATTGCCTGGTCTTCTTCCATATACTATCGAGGTCTCCATTCTCAAGCTTCTGTAAAGTAGCCGAGACCTCTTCCTTATATCCGGGATTGTCTTCCAGTTCCTTATTGGCTTTCTGATATATCCTTCCGAGCCATTTTCCCTTCTCCTTTTCGGGCATCTCAGGTTCAAACTTATTAAGATACCATATCGACTTTGCGACATGAGCGCCTATATCTCCCTGATAATTAGCAGAGACCACCTCGAAACCATAATACCTCAGGAGATTTACTAATGCTGATCCCAGCAAAGTTCCTCTGAGATGGCCCACATGGAAAGCCTTGTGAGTATTCACCTGGCAGTATTCCACCATGATCCTGTCTTCTTTCTTATCATAGCTCTTGTTGAGAGAATCAAAGACAGCCTTTGCCATATAAGAGCTGTCTATGAAGAAATTAAGGTAAGGGCCGTTATTCTCTATCTTCCTGATAAAATCCGGCTTGGAAAGCTTACCCGCAAGCTCCTCC
>JBNJDG010000034.1:0-10832 GCA_051819665.1 Nanobdellota archaeon | reverse complement strand
ATTTTTTTCACTGAAAATTTCGAGAATTTGTCAGGAGAACTTAAGAATAATGTAATCAACTCTATACCTCTAAGGGGGTATCTTAGGGTTTATGATACGTAAATCTTAAATACTCTTATTATATCCGATGATATAACATGGTGACCACTGATTTCATGGCCGGAAAAAGTATCTTGAGGTTCCCCCGTCTTGATACAGTGTTGATGGTTGAGGACCACATAAGAGAGCATGACGGGGAGTTCAGGAAACGTAAACTTTGGGGGTCTTTGCCCAAGAAGATGATGTATCAGACATTTAATGTGATAATTGAATATCTGATATATTCAGGAAAGGTATCTATTGATTCGGAAGGGAAGGTCGGATGGATATATTATCCCGAAATGGCTAAAAGATATTATGATGATAAAGAACTCGGTAGGCACAAATGAAACTTCCTTCAAACATAAGATTTGCGGATCAGGATATTCTGGAAGCGTTCTATAAGCTTGAACAAGGTGATAAGTCTGAAAGAGAGCTTTTCAAATCGATAAACAAGGCCTTTGATAATATCGAAAAGAATGCGTTTTGTGGAATACAAATTCCAAAAAGATTGATCCCTAAGAGCTTCATGATGATTACGAAAAGAGGTTCGGTTACAAAGAACCAGGGGTTAAATATATAAACCTCTGCGGAAGTTAAAGAGAATCATGATAGAAGACATAAAAGATATTGCCAGGAAAGCGGGAGAGAAGACCCTTGAGATATACAATAAGGATTTTGAAACAGAGTACAAGGATGATAAGAGCCCTCTCACTGAAGCAGACTTGGCCTCAAATGAGGTCATCGTGGACGGACTGAAGAAGATCTCTGACCATCCTATACTTTCTGAAGAGACCAAAGAGGTCGATCATGAGGAACGTAAGGGCTGGGATAAGTTCTGGCTCATTGATCCTCTGGACGGTACGAAAGAGTTCATCAAGAGGAACGGCGAGTTCACTGTGAACATAGCGCTTATAGAGGATGGTGAGCCGACTTTTGGTGTAGTCTATGTTCCTGTAAAGGATCAGATGTATTATTCTTATAATGGGAAGAGTTATCTTGACGGCGAAGAGCTTCCTTTCGGGAAGGAGAGGGATAATTTCGTTGTTGTCGCGAGCAGGTCACATTTCAACGATGAGACAAAGGAATACATCGAGAAGATCACCTCTGACTATGAGCTTATCTCAAGAGGAAGTTCACTGAAACTATGTGCTGTCGCCGAAGGCTCTGCAGACATATATCCAAGATTAGGTCCTACTATGGAATGGGATACGGCGGCGGCTCATGCAGTCGTCAGGGGAGCCGGCAGGGAAGTTTATGATGTTTCTACAAACAAGCCCTTGAAGTATAACAAGGAGAGCCTTAAGAACCCGTTCTTTGTGGTAAAATAAAGATTCATAAGCTTTTTAAATATTCTTCTTACATTCTTGCTTACAATGAAAATCACTATGGTCGGTACGGGTTATGTCGGTTTGGTCAGCGGTACATGTTTTGCGGATATGGGCAATGATGTCATCTGTCTTGATATTGACAAGGAGAAAGTGGATAAGTTGAGCAAAGGGGAGATCCCCATATATGAGCCCGGTCTCAAGGAACTTGTCGACAGGAACCTGAAGGAAGACAGGCTTGCTTTCACTGATGATAAGAAGAAGGCTGTCCAGGAATCCGATATAATCTTCATCAGTGTGGGAACGCCCCAGGATGAGAAGGGTGATGCCGACCTGAAGTATGTTTTCTCGGTTGCGGAGGATATTGCGGAGAACATAAACGGCTATAAGGTGATCGTGGACAAATCAACAGTCCCCGTTGGTACTGCCGAAAAGGTGAAGAGGAAGATAAGGGAGAAGAATCCCGATGCAGATTTTGACGTTGTCTCGAACCCTGAATTTTTGAGGGAAGGTGCAGCCATCAAGGATTTCAGAAATCCGGACAGGGTCGTCATCGGTTGTGATTCCGAGAAGGCAAAGACACTTATGGAGAAGCTCTACAGGTCAGTCTCAAGGGTAGGCAGGCCTGTCATGTTCACTGATGTTAAAAGCTCGGAGTTAATCAAGTATGCTTCTAATGCAATGTTAGCTACAAGGATAAGCTTCATGAACGAACTATCTCACCTTTGTGAGAAGATAGGCGCTGACATAAAGCATGTGTCTAAGGGCATGGGGTTGGATCCGAGGATAGGTCCTCGCTTTTTACAGGCAGGCATTGGTTACGGTGGTTCATGCCTTAAGGGTGAGGAGACAGTCATCGTGAAAGAGGATGGCATGATCAGGCCAGTCCCTATAAAGGACATAGGTGATAAAAAAGGTATTGAGATATTAAGCTTCGATACCGGTAAGAAAAAACCTGTGTTCAGGAAGGTCAAAAACTTTACCAGAAGGAAGTTTAAGGGCAATATAGTTGAAGTGAAGACCAGGATGAACAAGACGGTCAGGGTCACAGATGATCATCCGATGATCGTTGATGATTTTAATGTAAAGCTAGCCGGGGATCTTACCCTTAAAGATAAGCTCCCTTCCCTATCGGGATTTCCCAGGACAGAGTCTCTTGATAAACTGGATCTTATAGATATGCTTGATAAGGATCTGTTCGATTTTGATAAGGTGAAGGTCAGACCTAAGAAGGGAAAATTCACGAAAGAGAGACTGAAAGGCAATTTCTCTGCCGACCGGCTTGGTGATATAGTAAGGAGCAATTGCATGAACCTCACTGAATTCCTCTCTGTAGAAGAAAATTATTCGCGCGGGAACATGCTCTTATTCACTGCCAAGGGCAAAGCCTCTTATGTTCCTACTGTTATTGATCTGGATTCTGATTTCATGAGGTTATTGGGCTATTATATAAGTGAAGGCCACATAAATACAGAAGGCGGATTGAGAGGGACAAGGAAAAGGATAACTGTCTCATTTAATATGAACGAGAAAGAGTACATTGATGATATCAAGAAGATATACGACAGGCTGAAAATAAATTATACTGTCTCTGACTATAAGGAGAATAACACTACTTCGATAACCACCTCGTCGAGGATACTTGCCTATCTTCTGGAAGATCATCTTGGATGCGGAAGGGATTCATATACAGCTGATGTGCCGGATGTGGTATTCAATTCACCGTATAAGATGGATTTTCTCAGGGCCCTTTTCAGGGGGGACGGACATGTAGCCTTCCCGAAGGATACGAACTCGGTCGTGTATGATTTCGGGAGCATAAGCTATGACCTTGTGCATAAGAGCATACTCCTGCTCCTGTCTGAGGGGATCGTGCCGAGCTATAAGACTTCCCGCTCCACAAAAAGTACAGGCCCGGCACACTTCTTCAGGGTTTCCACAAAAAAACAGGTCGAGAAACTTCCAGGTTTCAAGGACAGGAGAACACAGAAGAAGGTCGCTGATGTATTGAAAGGATGTAAGGATATAAAGAGCGTCGGTTTTTCAAGGAAGAAAGGTGCATGTTTCACAGAGATAAGTGAGTTGAATAAGAGATATGAAGAGACGGATGTATACAGTGTAGAGGTTGAGGGCACGGAAAAGTTTTTCACGAGCCACGGCATTCTTGTGCATAACTGCTTCCCGAAGGACGTAAGGGCCCTGTCGCAGTCTCTTGAGAAAGAAGGCCTGACTTCAAACATAATCAGGGCTGTTGATTATATTAACGAGAGGCAGAAGAAGAGCATAGTCCCTAAACTGAAGAAGATGCTCGGTGATCTTGACGGCAAGAAGATAGCTCTCTGGGGTCTGTCTTTCAAGCCGAGGACGGATGATATAAGGGAAGCCCCTTCTCTGGTGATCATAGATCAGCTGAAGAACGAATTCGCCGAGGTTTCTGCTTTCGATCCGGAAGCCATGGATAATGTGAAGCAGGCAGGTGTGGATGTAGAGCTGGTTGATAACAAGTACGATGCTCTCAAAGATGCTGATGCTCTTATCATAGTCACCGAATGGGACGAGTTCAGGCAGCCTGATTTCGAAAGGATGAAGAAGCTCATGAAGAAACCTAATGTCCTTGATGGCAGGAACATCTATGATCCGGAGGAGATGGAAGGCTTCAATTACCTCTCTGTCGGCAGGTCTGATTGAGCAGAAATTCTCTTGCGGGTATGACCTCAATTCCTTCTATTTCTTCTTTCTGGTCATAGGTTATGATCTTCCCATTAACGCCGAATGATTCCATCGTCTCTTTAAGGCCCTTGAGCTCCCTCTCTTTATTGTCCTCGTTCAGTTCTGCACATATCTGCAACGCTTCTACGATATTGTTTCCCTCCTTTATCACGAAGTCACATTCATTCCTTTCTGTGTAATAATATATCTCCTGCCCGTTTCTCTTAAGTTCCACGAAGATGAGGTTCTCAAGCAATCTTCCGATGTTAGAGGAGAACTGGAAGGATGTTGCATTGAATATGCCTGTGTCTATAGTATATATCTTTCTGGGCATGGTTACCTGTTTCTTTATCGAATAATTATAATGGTTCAACTCCAGGAAAAGATACATCATCTCGGAATAGTCAAGGTATTTTTCTGCGATCGATTTGCTTAACCCAACAGTTTTGGCTATCTTTGAGACACTCATCTGCCTTGATATGTTTGTGATCATATACAGGGACATTCTCTCAAATTTTCCGGATTCTTTGATATCGAAATATGTCAATATATCCTTATTCTTGATGCTGTCATAATATTCTTTGAGGAGCAGAGTCTTTGTCCTGTCATTTTCCTGAAGAACAATCTCCGGGAATCCGCCATATTTCATGTATTCTTCAAACTCCTTCTTCATCCTGTGTTTTTCCGAAAGTATCTCCAGCCTTCTGTAACCTTTGAAATCAAGAAACTCTCTGAAGCTGAGGGGATAGATCTCAATCTCGACCATCCTCCCTGTAAGAAGCGATGATGTCTTCTTTAACATATGAGATTTTGAACCGCTTATGAAGAATTTTATGTCCTCGAATGAATCATGCTTATTCTTTACCCATCTTTCCCATCCATCAATATTCTGTATCTCGTCAAGGAATACGTATATCTTCCCTTTTATGTCTGGAAACAACTTCTTGTACGTCTGTAGGATGTCTTCGAGTCTCTTGAATTGCAGGACTTCATCATCAAGATTAAGGTATAATATGTTTTCTTCCGGCACCTTTTTCAATAATCTGCTTATTATATGATACATCACAGAGGTCTTTCCTGATCTTCTTATCCCTGTGAAAAAAACAGCTTCTTTTATATCGATAAGCTCATCCACTTCATTGAATATCTCCCTTTGTTTAAGGTTGAAATCAAACTTTTCTTTCCACCATGGGTTCCAGTAGATTATGTTCTCTTCCATAAGGTTTGGAGAGGTTGCTATCTATTTAAATCTTTCTAAATCGTTCACTCTGTAAGACGATTTTTTACTTAATCGTTCACTTCACTGAACACTTTTGTTGGTGGCCAATAATCATTATTGAGAACCAACATTATTATTTTTCTATATGGAAAATAATTTAGTTTAATTAGATTTATAAATGATAGCTTATACTTTATTCCCTATGAGAATCCTAGTCACCGGCGTTGCCGGATTTATCGGGAGTGCAGTAGCAAAGGCCTTGCTTGACAGAGGAGATGAGGTGATTGGCGTTGATAGCGTGAATGGCTATTACTCTCCTGAGCTCAAGGAAGACAGGCTTAAGCATTTCTTTGATTCCGCTGATGATTTCACCTTCTACCGGAAGGACTTTTCTGACGCAGATGTTATGAGGAAGATCTTCCGGGAGCATAAGATAGACAAGATCTGCCATCTGGGTGCGCAGGCAGGTGTTCGTTATAGCTTAGAGAATCCTTATGCATATCTTAAGTCGAACATCGACGGCACTGTCGTGCTTTTTGAGATGGCCAAGGAGTTTGATATTAAGACTGTTATCTATGCTTCTTCATCCTCTGTCTATGGGGGTAATGAGAAAGTTCCCTTCTCTGAGAAGGATGATGTTTCAGGTCCGGTGAGCCTTTATGCAGCGACGAAGAGGAGCAATGAGCTCATGGCTTACACTTATCATCATCTTTATGGTATCAATATGACAGGACTCAGGTTTTTTACCGTTTATGGCCCTTGGGGAAGGCCTGACATGGCTCTCTTCAAGTTCGTCAAGAATATGCTCGAAGGGAAGGAGATAGAGGTCTACAATTATGGGAAGATGAAGAGGGACTTTACCTATATTACCGATATCGTTTCAGGTGTTCTGGCATCTCTTGATAAGGAGTATGCTTATGAGATCTTCAATCTCGGCAATAATAACACGATAGAACTGAAATATTTCATCTCTGTGATTGAGGATAAATTGGGATTGAAGGCTAAGCAGAAGCTCATGGAGATACAGCCTGGTGATGTTCCTATCACTTATGCTGATATCGAGCATAGTAAGGAGAAATTAGGGTATGATCCTTCTGTTTCGATAGAGGAAGGTGTAGCTAAGTTTGTTGATTGGTATAAGGAATATTACGGGCTTTAGAGAGAAGTGTTTTGTTTCTTTTTCTTTCCTTTCTGACTTTGACAGTGATTATCAGAAAGGGCTTACATTCCGGCTTAAGTTCCTTAAGCGAGGACCGGAATGTGTTAGAGGGAGTTGATCAACCTATAGTATTCCTGGGTGTTATGCAGGATAATATGGTTTTTAACTGTTTCGTTGACTACATTGAAAGATTTCCGGGAGAACATCTCAATGAATTCATCGTAGGTTATGCTTGTTAGGTGTAGATTAAGTGGTGCCCAACTGACAAAGTTCTCTATCTCATCGGGGTGTTCTGATATCAGAAGCAGATCTATATCAGAATGTTTATCAAAATCTCCTCTTGCGTAAGATCCAAAGATTACCGCTATAAACGGAAATTTTGCTTTCATGAGCTCATTTCTGATAGTTTTGAAACCTTTTATCTTAAGAAGCTCATCAAGTCTTGACTCTTCAGCTAAAAATACATCTTTATTGAACTTGTTATTGAACCTGCATTGATTTGTATTCCCGATTTTTTCTTTTTCAATAACTTCACCGAGTTTTTCTATTGCTTCATATGCGGATTTATAATTGATGTTTCTTATTCTGGATAATTCTTTTATTGTAAATCTCTTAGAATTATTTGCTATCAAGATTTTCAGGATTTCAATCTTTTCATTTTTAACCATAGTATTATGGTTTAAAACCATATATATAAATCTTTCTGCCTGAATTGGATGTCGCAGATTGCGATTTCCAGGCTTGAGGTGCCATTCTGGAACCTCAAGTTGAGAGTTTTAGGAAGATAAAATTTTTCTTCATTGTTGGGAGTATTACGGACTTTAGAGAGAAGTGTTTTGTTTCTTTTTCTTTCCTTTCTGACTTTGACAGTGATTATCAGAAAGGGCTTACATTCCGGCTTAAGTTCCTTAAGCGAGGACCGGAATGTGGGTTAAGTCAGTCATGATGTTTCAGTAATCTATATTCTTCTGTTAGTTCTATGAATTCCTTGGCTTTTTCTATACTGTTTTCTGCTTCGGATATTTTTGCAGATCTATTCATCTGATATGTGAAATCCTGGCGTTTATTCTTTTGTCTTTTCAATATCCTTTTTTTCCAGCATGATCTTTCACCATGGAATAATAAGCTTCATTGCCGAAGATTGGCATTCCGTTCTCGAAAGCTTCTCTACCCATGCTGTACTTTTCATTAAGCATGGCTATGAAATCCTCGGGTGTTATCAGCTTAAAATCTACGGTGAGTGGAGAAACGCTTATTGCCTTATTAATCATTTTGGTGAAGTCACTGAAATAATTCCGGTCTGGAACTATGAAAAGAAGGTCAATATCGGAATCCTTTCTATGATCCTCGTCTACAGAGGAACCAAATAAAATGAGACTGTAAAGATTTCCGGCGAGGTTTTCAATTATCTCATCGACCACTATTCTGATCTTTGGATATTTTTTCAGGAATCTGGTTTTCTCGTATAATGCGGCTGAGCTCAAAGAGTCCATCTCTGCATTTTCAAGGTCTATCCTTATGAGTCTTGATTTGCCCTTTTCTTTGATATCAAGTTCTCCTTTTATTTCAGGTATTGTTTTATGCACTGTTACGTAAGTCAGGCCGGTATCTATGGATATCTGCCGCATGCTCTTGCTTTCCAGGGGTTGTCTTATCAGAGAACCCAGAATCATGTCTTTTTTATTATTCATTTAGTATATAATATTATATAATAAATATATAAATTTTTCTGGGTCTAAATAGTGTTCTGTGAATGCATGAGGCAAATATTTCCTGTGTTTTCCTCTTGAGTCATTATTTTCTAAGGTCGCAATTTGCGACCACATAGACTAGATTTTCTTATAAGAAACTATTCTTCTATAGGTATAGCATTTTGCGATTTCAAAATTAGAATTATCTTCACTTGAAAGGTTTAAGCCTTCCTTCTTTTACATCTTCAAGAGACCTTACAAGCTTTTCTAAAAGCTCATTCCTCTCTTTCAAAAGCCTTTTTTCTTCTTTATCCATATACATATGATCACCTTTTTCCTTTAAATAATTTGTGTAATTGTGAGCAAACGTTTTTAGCGATTCTCTTTTTTCTTTTATCTCTTCTATCATTAATTTTTGTGTCTTTTTATCTCCTGTGGAAACTAAAAGTATCGTCAATATGTTTTCATATACCATATAATAAATCCTGTATTTATCTATCTTGAGTTCTCTCAGGAATTCATATGAAAGTGGTTTTCCTGATTTTGGTTTTTCTCTTAATGATTCAATCTTCTTTCTCGCTCTTTCTTTTAGATTATCAGGGATTATTTTTTCGAATTCTGATTCAAAGTAATCAGTCTGTATTATATCATACATGGACTTTTAGAGAAATTATTTATTTATATATCTCATCCGGCCATGTCCTCTGTCCTGTGAGAATTTTCAATCTAATCGTAATATTTCCGCACTTATCTTTGAGAAGGCGAACCATCTCTTTCCAAGATCCTTTAGTGAAGCTCCGAAATGGTAAAGTTTATTGTCAATAAATATGAAACGGTCATGGGATCTGTTGAATTCTTTTATCTCTAGATTATTGTACTGCTGATTGAATTAGTCTGCATCCAGCTTGAGCTTTTTAGTGATATTCCTTGTGTATATCGTGACTTTAACATCCTTTTTCTTTTTTGAAAGTAACGTCAGGACAGACTCATCAACATAATTATCAATCAATATTATCTCTTTCTTTGCTGACCTAATAAGATTACAGACGAACTCATAAGCATCAAATACCTGCCCGTCAAAGAAAATTCCTTGCTTAGGCAGGTCATGTTTTTCTAATCCCCGAAAGATTTTCTCGAAATTTTTATCGTGTTTAAGCAATTTTTGGTCAATCTGCTGGAACTTTGAGAATACGTCTTTATTTTCAGATATGAATCTCCGCATAGCCACAAAAGCATCCATGATTTTTATGCTCATATCTATTGCCTTATTACTTTTTAATACAGCAGAGAGCATAGAAACCCCCTGTTCTGTAAAGACATAAGGCAGGTAACGTCTTCCTCCTCTTTTTTTGTTTGAGGTAACAAATTGTGACCTCAAAAGATTGAACTCGGTCTCATTTAACTGGAAACAAAAATGGTTCGGAAATCTCTCTTTATTCCTCTTTATAGCCTGGTTTAAGGATTTTGTCTCCACTTCATAAAGCTCAGCCAGATCCCTGTCAAGCATGACCTGTTTTCCTCTTATCGTATGAATCTTATCCTTGATGTCCATGATATTAAGAGAGAATCATTTCTTTATATATCTCATCTGAGGATGTCCTCTGTCTTGTGAGAATTTTCAATTTGATTGTAATATTTCCGACTTATCTTTGAGAAAGCGAACCATCTCTTTGAAATGCGGTCACAATTTGTGACTTCAAGATTAGAATTATCTTCATTTGAAAGGCTTGATCCTTCTGGGAAAATTTAAATATAAGAAATACTTTTCTGAACATTATGGAGAAAGTAACCATCCCCAAGGAAAAGTATGAACTCATGAAAAGGGAGATCAGAACCTTAAGGGATAGTAAGCTGTATAAGAGGTTAGCAGAGTTTGAATCTGATATAAGGAAGAACGGGAATTATACCCGGAAAGATCTAGGTTTTTGATGATTTGTTTCTCAGTCTATTGATGGTCTTCTTCTGTTTATCCGGATTCGTTTTCATCTCAAATTCGAAAACTTCCAGCTGATCTGTATGGATCAGATGCCTGAAATAAAGCCTTATAGGAGGCATCTGCCGAAGTCAATTGCTTTTTTATCACTTCATCAAATATTAATTCATAACTATTGATCATAGATTTTTATTGAGTTAAGTGGGGTATCACATATTGTGATGCCATTGTTCTCTTTAAATATCTCATCCGGCTTTGTCCTCTGTCCTGTGAGAATTTTCAATCTAATCGTAATATTTCCGCACTTATCTTTGAGAAGGCGAACCATCTCTTTCCAAGATCCTTTAGCGAAGCTCCGAAATGGTATAACTGGTTGTCAATTCTTAAGAATCGATCGTGAGATTTGTCAAAATATTTGATTTCTAAACCCCCGTATTGTTTATTGAATTTTTCTTCATCTAATTTCAATTGCTTAGAAATATTTTTTGTATATATAATCACTTTAACATTCTTCTTCTTTTTTGAAAGTAACGTCAGCACTGATTCATCTACATAATTGTCTATCAGGATTATCTCTTTCTTTGCTTTCTTTATTAACCTGGAAACGAACTCATACGCATCAAATACCTGCCCGTCAAAGAAAATTCCTTGCTTAGGCAGGTCATGTTTTTCTAATCCCCGAAAGATTTTCTCGAAATTTTTATCGTGTTTAAGC
>JBNJDG010000033.1:0-11419 GCA_051819665.1 Nanobdellota archaeon | reverse complement strand
TACCGAACGAAGTTCCCATTGTTTTAGTCAAGTTTTTCTAAAAAACTTGTGTGAGTCCCCCTTCCCTCATGTTTTGTTCTTGGAGATTTATGGTTGAGTTTGGCCTTGTGCCATACCTTGGGTGTCGACTGACCGTAACCAGTCGTTCAGGGTCCCCCTTCCCTCATGTTTTGTTCTTGGAGGCTTATCTACCGAACGAAGTTCCCATTGTTTTAGTCTTTACCTGACCGAAAAACATATATAAACTTAAGTGTATACGTATAAACTATGGTTTATATAAAAACCAAATCATTTACAGGGCTTCAGGAAGAGATCTTTCGACTTCTTTGTATAAAGGCTGGGGAGAGACTAAGCCAGGGAGAGATTGCAAGGCTCATAGGTGCTACTCCGATGGGTGTCTCAAAAGCGCTTCGTGGACTAAAAGGTTTTGTAAATGTGGAGAAAAGCAAGGCCATGAACCTTAATCTGATCTCTCTTTTGAGGGACAGCAGGACACTCAGACTGAAACATTTGGATAATCTTCGCCAGATTTACGAATCCGGGTTGATTGAATATTTGGAAGAAAATAATCCTGGCTCTACTATCATACTCTTTGGAAGCTACTCTCGTGGTGAAGACAGGTCAGATTCTGATATAGACATCGCAATAGTTGGTTCGGAAGATAAACGGACCAGTCTAAAGAATTACGAAAAAATCTTACAAAGGCATATCAATCTCGGTTTCTATGATTCGTTTGCAGGTATTGACAAGGAGTTAAGAGAGAATCTCTGCAATGGAATCGTGTTATCGGGAGGAATTGAGCTTTGAGGCCACTGAGAGAATTCGAAGATTTTTTTGATGAAGGCATTGTAAGGGATTATAAACCTGATTTTTCAAGAGCTAAAAGTCTTAGGAAAGAATCAGAAGAAGCGTATGATTTTTTGAAAAATATTGTAGAAAGTATTGGAATAAATGATAAAAATTCAAACACAATAATTAAGATAGGTTATGACATCATAATGGAACTTATACGTTCAAAGATGTATGAGCGAGGATTTAAGGCTTCAGGACAAGGGGCGCATGAAGCAGAGGTATCCTTTCTAAGAAATCTTGGGTTTGGTGAAAAAGAAGTTTATTTTTGTGACCAGTTAAGGTATTTCAGGAACAGGATAATGTATAATGGGAAATCTTTTGGCAAGGATTATGCAGCTAAAGTGATCTCTTTCACTCAAAAATTCATAAATAATATTAAGATCTGACATCCGACATATTTTTATATTAATCCAGATTACAGGAATCTAAAATGGCAGAAAATGATTCTCTGAAATACGAAAATAAGCATGCGTGGCAGGATAAAGAAGACATCATGGCTTTCTCTGAAGGCTATAAGGATTTCATGAAACACAGTAAGACCGAGAGGCATGCGATAAGCAACATAAAGAAGATCTTAGAAGATAATGGCTTCAAAAGATTCGATGAAGTCAGGGAAGCCAGGGAAGGCGACAGGATCTATAAGATGATCAAGGATAAGACCATCTTCGCCTTTGTAGTGGGCAAGGAGAAGGACAATCTCCAGATAGTGGGCAGTCATGTTGATTCTCCGAGGCTCGATCTTAAGCCGATTCCCCTCTATGAGGAATCTTCCTTGTCTCTATTAAAGACGCATTATTATGGAGGTATTAAGAAGTATCATTGGGTCAATCTGCCTCTGGAGCTTAAGGGCGTTATATTCACGAAGGACGGCAGGAAAGTGGATGTTAATGAGGGGAATTTCATAATTCCGGATCTCCTTGCACATCTTGCCAGGAAACAGATGGAGAAGACACCCAAAGAGATGATTCAGGGTGAAGAGCTGAATATCCTCATTGGCAATATTCCTGTAGAGGACGAGGAAGAGAAGGAGAAGCTCAAGAGAGCTATGCTCAATCATCTCAAGGAGAAATACAACATACTCGAGGAGGATTTCGCTTTTGCTGAACTCGAGCTCGTACCTGCTCAGGATCCTATGGATATAGGCTTTGACAAGTCCATGGTCGGCGCTTACGGTCAGGATGATAAGGTCTGTGCTTACACCTCACTTAAGGCCCTTATCGAGCTTGAAGTCCCTGGCAGAACAGCCCTTGGGTTCTTTGTGGATAAGGAAGAGATAGGCTCTGTCGGTGACACAGGGGCAGCAAGCCTCATATTACAGAACTTCGCTCATGATTACAGGAGACTCATGAAGCTTGACAAGGGTGTTGATCAGATACTTTCAGCTTCCAGATGTGTCTCTGCAGATGTTACGGCGGGGCTAAACCCGAATTACAAGGATGCCCATGATCCTCAAAATGCATCAAAACTGGGGCATGGAATATCTGTCGAGAAATACGGCGGTTCTGGAGGCAAGTATTCTACTCATGATGCTCATGCTGAATATATGCAGTACTTAAGGAGCATACTCGACAAGGAAGGCATAGAATGGCAGACCGGAGAGTTAGGTAAGATAGACCTCGGTGGTGGAGGCACTATAGGCATGTTCATGTCAAGGTACGGCATGGACTGTGTTGATGCAGGACCCTGTGTCCTGGGCATGCATTCTCCGTGCGAGGTCGTGAGCAAAGCGGATATCTATTCGGCTTATAGGTTCTACAGGGCATTTTTTGTGGAATGATTTAAATATTATCTCTTTTTCTTAATCTATATGAAGAAACAGCTGACAGCTCTGGAATTGTATTACCTTCTTGCTGAGCTTGATCTGGAAGGGGCTAAGGTGGATCAGGTGTATCAGCAGGGCAAGGAAGAACTAGTCTTTCGTTTCCACAAGCCGGGTGAAGGAAAGAGGATGATCAGGATAATGCTTCCCGGTATGATGTATCTTACGAAGTACAAGGGAAAGCAGCCCGACACACCTCCGGCTTTCTGCCATTTCCTGAGGAAGAGGTTAAGGAACTCGAGGCTCAGGCAGGCAGAGCAGATAAGGTTCGAGAGGATAGTCGATTTCATATTCGAGACAAAAGAAAGAAAATATCATATGATCGTCGAGCTTTTCAGTGATGGTAATGTCATCCTCTGTGATGAGGATTATAAGATAATCTTCCCCCTGATAACCCAGAATTGGAAGGAGCGTACAATCAGAGGGGGCATAGAGTACCAGCATCCGAAGAAGGATGTTAACTTCCGCGAGATATCGAGGCAGGAGTTTGCGGATACTCTCTATTCTTCAGATAAGGAAAGCATAGTGAAAGGCCTGGCGATAGATTTCGGTCTCGGCGGAACTTATGCTGAAGAGCTCTGTTCTCTGGCCGAAATTGACAAGGATCTCTCGGAGATTGATGACTCACATATAGATAAACTTTATGAGGCAGCCGGAAAGATAAAACAGAGGGAGAAGAAAGGTCTTGTACTCAATGATGATAAGATTTTCCCTTTTAATCTGAGCATACTTGATATGAGTGGAGCGAAAGAGTTTGAAAGCTTCAATGAGGCTCTTGATGAGACACTTACAGAGAGCAAGATAGAGAAGGAAGAGAAGCAGGTGGAGTCTAAGAAAGAGAAGGAGCTCAAGAAACTCAGGAAGATAATCGAGAACCAGGAAGCTAAGATAGAGGAGCTTAAGGGGAAGATAGATGAGAATCAGAAGAAGGGAGAGGTAATATTCCATAATTATCAGGAAGTGCAGAAGATCATAGATGCCATCAACAAAGCGAGGGAAGAGCTCAGCTGGGATGAGATAAAGAAGAAGCTCAAGGGCCATGAGACGATAAAGCAGATCAATGCGAAGGACAAGAAAGTCACTCTTGAACTGGAGGACACATGATGAATTTCTTTCTTAACCGTTATAAGAAATGGGGCCACGAACTTACAGGGAACGAGAAGCCTAAGCCGGCTTTGAGGATAAACACCTTGAAGATCTCTGAGAAGGACGCGGTCAGGAGGTTAAAGGATTCGGAAGTCACTTTGGAGAAGATAAATTTCCTCGACAAGGGTTATCATTACGATGCGGATTTCTCTCTCGGATCTTCCCCTCTATACCTTCTCGGGTATTATTATCTTCAGGAGGCAGCCAGTCAGCTAGCCAGCGAGGTTCTTGCACCGAAGGAAGATGATCTTGTCCTTGATATGTGTGCTTCTCCCGGATCGAAGACCACGCATTTATCTCAGTTGATGGGTAACAAGGGAACGGTTGTGGCTCTGGATATCAATAACCCGCGGATCATGTCCCTGAGGAACAATCTAGAACGCCTCGGTGTGAGGAACTGTCTCGTTTACAGGAAAGATGCCAAGTATGCTGATGACCTTCAGCTCAGTTTTGATAAGGTCCTTCTTGATGCTCCCTGTTCAGGCAATTACTCGAATGATGAGGGTTGGTTTGAAAAGAGGGACATCGGCATGATAGAAAGTAATGCGGAAGAGCAGAAGGATCTCATCACTTCGGCCTTCGATGTCCTCAAACCAGGAGGAGAGATGGTCTATTCCACTTGTTCTTTAGAGATAGAGGAGAACGAGAAGGTCATTGAATTCGCCCTTGAGAAATTCGATATGGAGCTCATGGATGTCAATACTACTGCCGGAGAACCCGGTCTTACCGAAAGGACACGAAGATGCAGGAGGTTCTGGCCGCCCGAGACCCAGGGATTTTTTATCGCCAGGCTCAAAAAGATTTCGGATGAATAGGCATTTTCAGGTAAAATATTTCTTATTATTGGATATGCTTCCGTTCTTTTGAAAGTCTTTCAGTAATCTTCTGTAAAATGTTATTAAATCCTTTCTTACTGTTTATCATGGTGATAAGATGGGACTTACAAATAAGAGAGAAGAACAGTTGAAGAAGATGCCTCTTGTCGAGACAAAGGTTTCGAAGAGCCAGGACGGCAAGTTCCTGATCCACAGGACCGTGATCACGGATCTCAAGCCGATCAGCTACTATGATGCTGTCCTGAAAGGCACTGCTTCGGAAGAGCAGGAAGAGGGCAAAGAGAAGGCGGAAGCCTGATCTCTTCCCTTGTTTTATTTTTTCTTTTTTTTGAGGAGAAATGGTTAAGTATTCTGATTATATAATGGGTCTATCGGATTTTGGTAGTAAATCGGGCCGGGACCTGGAGTTCATTCTGCTTAGATCCGGAAAACGCGGGGTTAAGGAAACATCCGCTTTTGAAAGGCTCGCTCTGGAAGAGGAACATGTATCTTTCGACCCTTCGGTTTATGAGAATGTAAAAAGTATTCTTGATAAGGCAGGGAAAAGCAGGATCCTTAACGAGGTTCTCTCTAAAGAGAGAGTGAATTATAATGCTTTGAAGGAAGCTGCTATTAGAATCAATGGAATCTTCAGGGAAGAGGGATTGAGCTTTGGGGAAGGCGGATTGATGGGCAAAAAGATGGAGTCAGGTAAGGCTAATTGTTCTTCATACACAACTTTATACAATTCTGTTTTCGAGATTTTCGGTCTTTCTCCTGCAGTTTCGGTGGTTCCTGGCCATATCTTCCCCCGCCTTTTGACTGAAAGGGATCATATTAATATTGAGAGTACAAGAGGGTCTTTATTGAGCGACAGCACGTATAAGAGAAAATATGGAGTTCATGAAGAGAGCATCAGACAAGGGGTTTACCTGAATTCCCTCGATATTGGCCAGGCCAGCTTTGATTGGTATATTGACCTTGGTAACCATATGAACCTCAAGGGGAGGTATGAGGAGGCGTTAAGATTGTATGCTGATGGCCTGACCATGCATAGTAAGACACCGGATCTGTACAATAATAAAGCATTATCCCTGAAAAACCTCAGCAGCAGATCCGGTGATAAGGGCCTTCTGCTCAAAGCTGTTGAAGATTACGATAAAGCTATATCTCTCGATCCTTATACTGATGCATTCCATTTCAATAAGGCAATAGCATTAGAGGACCTGGGGGAAAAATATGAGGCGATAAGGGCTTATGACAGGGCAATCTCTCTTAACCCGTCTAAAGAGAAGGCATATATGAATAAATCTCTGGTTTTACATGATCTGGGTAAGATATCTGAAGCGAGGGAATGCCTTTCTAACATCAGGAATCATTGATTATTAAGTTTCCTGTAAAGCTCAACGAAGATCTCTTTCGGGATACTTATCCCCGCTGCCACGAAACTGTCGGCGAACCTGTAAGCGTCATCCTCCTTGCCGGTGAACCTGAAGCGGAGGATCTTCTTCAGCATGTATTCACAGAGGTAACCTTCATTGATCTTCAGGACAATATTATTCTTCGTCTCTTTATCATAAACCCTTAGACTTTTTGGCCTTCCGACTATGTTGTCTTTATACATCTTCTTTCCATGGTAGGAGAAACCATGCTTGAACAGCTCGAATTCCATGAGCTTTGAGAGAACTCCCTTCATATCATTACCGTATACGAGCTCTTCTGTATCGATGTTATAATACTCGTTGAAGTCAGGCTCTTCAGCCTTATCGGGAACGACACACCTGCCGAGGTATTTCTTGGTCTTCTGCCTGGGTCCTTTCTTCGTCCATTTGTTCCTGACGAGATAGGCGTACTCTTTCCCCTTCAGTTTCTTCAGCCTGACGAACATATATATTAATCTATACTACAACTTTAAATATTTTTTCAGAAATAAAAAAGAGCAAGAATCATTTCTTGCCCTTGATGACGCTCTCCACTACTTCCCTCGGCAGAGAGGAAGCGTTAAGGAGAGCTTTCTTTGCAGCAGAAGCGGTATCACTGCCTATCTTATTCGCACCGTCGATGACTCCCTTGACAGAAGCGCTTACAGCTTCGGTGGAGTCTACGCCTATCTTCTTGGCGGCATTTATCGTGCCTTCAACAGCAGCTACACTGACCCCTCCGATGTCTTCACCCACTTTTCCTGTGCCTTCAATGGCTCCCTGTGAAGCTTTCTGGATGGAAACAAAGACATCCTTCCCTGTCTCGGCGGATGCTCCGACAGCAGACTGTACTGTATTCTTGACCGCATCGATAGAGACTCCCGTGACACCGGAAGCTCCCTGGATAGCTCCTTTAGTGACTCCTGAGATGGAGTCTTCGGTGCTCACTCCTATATCCTTTACATCCTTCAGAACGCCGACAATCTGATCCCTGACCGCTTCACGAAGTGCGCTAACAGTGTCGTCAGCTCCTTTGACCGTAGCTACTATAGCATTCTTGGCTTCATTGATTATTTTATCCAGCATATTATCACCTTATTTGTAAACCAGAGGTAAGTATTATTAAATCTTTTGATAAGCTATCCTGATTGTAACAGATTTCCGTAAATTTTATAAATGGAAAACTCATCCCAGGCTGTTAGACGGCCATAGGGGTTTGGATCTACTGGTTCCCGTTTCGAACACCAAAGTCAAGCAAGCCTCCGTCCCCATTTGTACTATGCTTTGCATGGGAAATTGGGGAAGCTGTCAACCCTTTTCTTCCGTAATTGAATTACACAAGTTTTATAAATATCTGTTTGGCTTGACTTCCTGTTATGAAAGAATCAAAAAAGAGGAGTTTAGCTAAGAGTCTTTCATGGAGAGCCCTGGCAACGTTGACCACGATGGTGCTTGTTTATATTTTCACTGGCAGCATAGAGCTTTCGGTCTCACTTGCTGTAGTGGAAGTGTTCGTGAAACTACTGGTATATTATTTCCATGAAAGGACATGGGACAGGATCAAATGGGGTACAGAATATGGACAGACTTGATGAGCTTGAAGCGCAATCGATATACATCTTAAGGGAGGCATACGGTAATTTCAAGAACCTCTGCATGCTCTGGAGCATAGGGAAGGACAGCACAGTGATGCTCTGGCTTGCCAGGAAGGCATTCTTCGGTCATGTTCCTTTCACTCTTGTTCATGTGGATACGAATTTCAAGATACCGAGGATGATCAGGTACAGGGATCAGCTTGCAAGAGACTGGAAGCTTGACATGGTCTATGGCGAGAACAGGGAGAAACTCGACAATAAAGAGACATATCCTGACGGGGCCATAAGCAGGACCGCCTGTTGCAGGAACCTCAAGACTGAAGCTCTGAAGCATACGCTTGCGGGTGACTGGCCAAGGTACAGGATGAACCATGAGACTGGCGAATACGAACTTGACAAGAACAAAGAGCCTTATACAGGGGTTATTGTCGGAGCAAGGTCCGATGAGGAAGGTTCGAGGTCGAAGGAGAGGTATTTCTCTCCGAGGGGGAAGCAGAGCCAGTGGAACATCAGCGATCAACCGCCGGAGTTATGGAACCAGTTCAATACTGATTTCAAGCCAGGCACTCATCTAAGGATACATCCTCTTCTTGACTGGACAGAGCTTGATCTCTGGAAATACATCTTAAGAGAGCAGGTGCCCATAGTCGATCTTTATTTCGATCAGGGTAATGGAAAGAGGTATAGGTCTCTCGGTTGTTATCCGTGTACAAATCCTGTAAATTCTACTGCAAAGAATGTCAGGGAGATTGTCGAAGAGCTTGAGTCAGGCAAATTCAGCAATGTGGCTGAAAGGGCAGGCCGAGCGCAGGATAAGGAGGATGGCGGAGGCCTTGAGACACTGAGGAAAGAGGGGTACATGTAAAATGGACCAGATGAACGTAGTGATCGTAGGACATGTAGACCATGGTAAGAGCACCATCATAGGCAGGATGCTTGCCGAGACCAACTCCCTTCCTGAAGGGAAGCTTGAGCAGGTAAAAGAGAGATGCAGGCGTGAATCCAAGAATTTCGAGTATGCTTATCTCCTCGATGCTCTTAAGGATGAACAGAGCCAGGGCATAACCATAGACAGTGCGAGAGTGTTCTTCAAGACAGAGAACAGGCATTATATAATAATCGATGCTCCGGGCCATATAGAATTCCTGAAGAACATGATCTCGGGAGCAGCGAGAGCAGAGGCCGCTCTTCTTGTCATTGATGCTGACGAGGGTGTCCAGGAGAACTCGAAAAGGCATGGTTATATGCTCTCTATGCTCGGCATAACCCAGGTATTCGTCTGTGTCAACAAGATGGATCTGGTGGATTACAGTCAGGAACGTTTCGAGAAGATCAAGAAGGAGTATTCTCAGTTCCTTTCAGAGATAGGTGTTGAGGCCAAGGATTTCATCCCTGTCTCAGGCCTGGAGGGGGACAATATATCAGAAGCTTCGGATAATCTATCCTGGTTTGATGGGAGCACGGTGCTTTCAACCTTTGACCAGTTCGAAAAAGAAAGTCCTCCGGAAGAGAAACCTTTCAGGATGCCGGTTCAGGGAGTCTATAAGTTCACAAGGAATGGAGATAACCGCCGTATCGTGGCCGGAACGGTCACTTCGGGGACAGTCAAAGTAGGGGATGAGGTCATTTTCCTCCCTTCGAATAAGAAATCCACCGTAAAATCCATCGAGGCCTTCTCCGCACCTGAGAGGAAAAGCATCTCTGCCGGTTACGCGACAGGTTTTACATTGACAGAGCAGATCTTCATCAACAGAGGGGATGTGATGTGCAGGGTAGAGGATACCCAGCCTTATGTCAGCTCAGGGATGAAGGTGAGCATATTCTGGATGGGCAGGAACCCAATGATGAAAGATAAGGAATACAATATAAAACTCGGGACGATGAAAGTGCCTTTCAGGCTTAAGGAAGTATCGAAGGTGCTTGATGCCTCCTCTCTTGAGAACGAGAAGAAGGAAAGGATAGAGAGGCACGAAGTGGCGGAGGCAGTCCTGGAGCTCCAGTCACCTATTGCCTACGACCTCACCAAGGATATCCAGTCGACTGGCCGTTTCGTGATCGTGGATGATTACGAGATTTCAGGAGGGGGGATAATAACCGAGAACATACCTGATGAGTATAAGGAAGTGAGGGACCAGGCTTTCCTGAGGGAGAAGAAATGGGACCGTAGCATAATCCCTGCTCAGGAGAGGTCATTGAGGTATGGACAGAAACCAAAGCTTGTGTTGATCACAGGAGAGACCGGTGTAGATAAAAAGAGCCTCGCGAAACAGTTCGAGAGGAAACTCTTCGATGAAGGCAGGAAACCCTACTTTTTAGGCATAGGGAATCTCCTGAGAGGTCTTGATGCGGATATCAACAAGAAACAGAGGGAAGAGCATATCAGGAGGCTTGCTGAGGTAGGTAATATCCTTCTGGATGCCGGCCTCATAGTTATAGCCACTGCCAGTGACCTCACCCATGAAGAGCTGAGGAAGGTCCAGACTATCCTCTCGAGGGATAATATAATGATAGTCTCTCTCGGTGACGCCGGCCGGCTCGACGGTGTGGTTGATCTCCACATCAATGAGAAAGATGGTGTAGAGAAGAACATAGTCAGGATCTCCGAGAAGCTGAGGTTCAACAGGGGAATCTATTAATATGGGAAATATTGTCTGGCATGATCATAAGATAAGGAAAGAGGACAGGGAGAAGCTTCTTGATCAGAAGGCCTGTCTTTTCTGGTTCACCGGCCTTTCGGGGAGCGGCAAGTCTACGTTGGCTTCTCTCTTCGAGGAGAGGATGTTCTCTTCTGGCCGGTTGTGTTATATCCTTGATGGTGATAATGTTAGGCACGGGCTTAACAAGGATCTGAGTTTCTCTGCTGAAGACCGCGAGGAGAATATAAGAAGGACAGGAGAGGTTTCGAAGCTGATGGTGGATGCAGGTCTGATAGTCCTTACTTCCTTCATCTCGCCTTATAAGAAAGACAGGGACAAGGTGAGGGAACTTCTTGGAGAGAGGTTCATTGAGGTTCATGTGAAATGTGATCTTTCTGAGTGCGAGAAGAGGGATCCTAAAGGGCTCTATAAGAAGGCAAGGAAGGGCGAGATCAAGGATTTTACTGGTGTCAATGCACCTTATGAGGAACCTGAAAATCCAGAGGTAGTTGTTGATACTTCTAAGATGTCTAAGGAAGAATGTGTAAAGAAACTTATTGATTATTATGAGGAAAAGTTTAAATAATATGTTATTTTATTATAACACATGCTAAAAAATCATAACAGTAATAAAATATTGAATCTATTTTTTTTTAGACCCACTAAAGGGTTCCATATCCGGGAGATATCTCGTGAGATTAGTTTAGGTCAGCCATCTGTTATAAATCATATAAAATTTCTATTAGAAGAGGGTCTTATCTCAAAAGATAATAAAGGTCTTTATCCGGTCTATAAGGCTAATCGTGAAAACAGATATTTTAGGATTCATAAGAAAAACCAGACAATACTTGACCTTCACTCTTCTGGTCTGATAGATTATCTTTATGACACCTGCATGCCAGATTGTATAATCCTTTTTGGTTCTGCATCAAGAGGCGAGGACACAGAAGAGTCAGATATTGATATATTTTTACTATCGCCCGAAAAACCTCTGGATCTATTAAAATATGAGAGAGCATTAGGCAGAAAAATTTCCATTTTTTTCACTGAAAATTTCGAGAATTTGTCAGGAGAACTTAAGAATAATGTAATCAACTCTATACCTCTAAGGGGGTATCTTAGGGTTTATGATACG
>JBNJDG010000032.1:0-12337 GCA_051819665.1 Nanobdellota archaeon | reverse complement strand
AACACCTATTAAATGAAGATATTCTGGGAGAGGTGTTAATATATTCGGTTTTTTGGTAAGATCCTGCGGAAAAAACGAACCAAAGTTTAAATTCTTATGATCCTGTTTTTGTTATGGTGGTCTATATGGATAATGAAAGATTATTGGTCAAAGTCTCCGATGAATGCAGGCTCAGGGGCTATTCGGGAAAGACAATCTCAAACTATGTTTATCATGTGGCAAGGTTTCTAGAATGGTTAGGTTCCAAAGATCTGATCAAGGCCGTGGTTAAGGATTATATCTTGGTTCTGTCAAAAAGGAATTATTCGTCAAGTACGATAAGGCAGATAAGAGCTTCACTGGCATTCTTCTTTAAAAATGTCTTAGGCAAGGACTATATGTCTGATGAGGTCCCTGCTATGAAAAGGAAAAAGACACTTCCAAAGACTTTACCGAAGGATAAGATAGAAAATTTCATCTCGTCTCTGGATAATCTGAAACACCGGCTTATCGTAAGCCTGTTGTACTCTTCAGGATTGAGAGTGGGTGAGCTCGTGAATCTAAAAAGGACCGATATTGATACAAAAAGGAACCTCATTTTTATAAGACAGGGGAAAGGAAAAAAGGACAGGGTCACAATCCTATCAGAGAATGTCAAGAAGGATCTTCTGGATCACCTGTGTCGGAAAGATTCAAGCTGTGACTACCTATTCGAAGGAAGGAATGGCAAATATACAGTGAAATCTGTCCAGAATATATTAAAGAGACTGGATAAGGGAGTAACTCCTCATATGCTCAGGCACAGTTTTGCTACTCATCTTTTAGAGAAAGGTGTTGACATCAGATATATACAAAAGCTCCTCGGCCACTCGCATCTGAGGACAACTTCAATCTATACTCATGTCTCTAAGAAGGATTACCTTGATATAAAAAGTCCTCTTGATGATTGATTTAAAATCTCTATTATACAGCCCAAAATAATAACATTTATATATTAAATCGCTTATCATGAATCCATAGGCAAGGGAGGGATTATAATGCTAAAAGTCAAAAAGATATCCGAAACTTACGATATGAAGGTGTTTACAGACACAGGAGATTACTTCGGGGACCTCGAGGAGGCAATCCTCACTCAGACCAAGGTCTTCGGATGGAGAGTGAGATCGACAAAGAACTCGTTCCTTAACAAGGTCCTGGGTTCGGCTAAAGGTGTCATCGTGCCTCATCAGCTGGTGAAGAGCATAGGCGACATAATGATCATAAGCAAGTCAGCAGTGCCTTCATCCAACCAGGAAGAAGAGGATGAAGCCTGATAAGAGACTTGTCGGTTATATCAAAAAGGCTCTCCTGAAGGGCCATTCTGTTTCTTCTATAAAGGAATATCTACTTCTGCATCATCATGAGGAGAAAGAGGTCAACAGGGCTCTCTCTGCCGTAAGTCGTGATTATTCAGAGGATAAAATAAGACCATGATGGGTCTACATAAATCTATATTTGTGTCCAAAGTGGGCTCCAGAAGCCGCTTTAAGGTGCACGTTCGATACCCCGTCGGTAGTGAACTTTTCGAAAGCTTTATAAATAGTGCTCTTATCCCACCCCCTACTTGAACATACGTTTGAGTAGCAGACAAGACTGACCTGAAAAGAAGCGATCCAAACGCAGTTTTCTCTGGAAAGCTTTGTAAAAAGGTCATATGTAAAAAAGATTTTGCTAATCTGAAAAATGACAAAAGCCAATCCAAGAAGAGGAAGTATGCAATTTTGGCCGCGTAAAAGGGCCAAGAGTGAGACCCCGAGAGTCAGGCATTGGACAGAAGGCCAGGGTGTCCTTGGCTTTGCAGGTTTCAAGGCCGGTATGACTCATCTGAGGTACGTCGACAATTCAAAGACTTCACTGACAAAGGGTCAGGAGGTCATAACACCTGCCACTATAGTGGAATGTCCTCCTATGAAGGTTGCGGCAGCCCGTTTCTACAAAGAGACGGAGAACGGCACCAAACCCGTCGGTGAGGTCTCAGCAGGGAAACTGGACAAGGAGTTCGAGAAGAGCTATCCCAAATCATCGAAGAAGTTCGATGACATCACTGATTTTGATTTCATAAGGCTCGGTGTATATACTCAGCCTAAGTATACAGGGATAGGAAAGAAAAAACCCGATTATTTCGAGATACCTGTCGGTGGCGGGAAGGATGAACAGCTGAAGTATGCCAAGGATAATCTCGGCGGTGAAGTGAACATCGCTGATGTTTTCGGCGAAGGCCAGCTGATAGATGTCCATGCGGTCACAACGGGTAAGGGTTACCAGGGATCCGTGAAGAGATTCGGTGTAAAGATCAGAGAACATAATGCCGAGAAGACCAAAAGGGCAGCAGGAAGCCTTGGTCCGTGGTGCGGTCAGGGACATATCATGTGGAGGGTCCCGGGCGCAGGCAAGATGGGCTACCATCTCAGGACAGATTATAATAAATGGATCCTGAAGATAGGTGAGAAGCCTGAAGAGGTAAATCCATCAGGGGGAATAGTCAATTACGGGTTTGTGAAGAGCAAATACGTGCTTGTGAAAGGCTCAATACCTGGTCCGAAGAAAAGGCAGGTAGCATTCAACGCTGCTATCAGGCCGACCAAGAATGTTCCTAAAGAAGCCCCTTCAATAGAATATATAAGCCAGGAATCACAGCAGGGTTAAAATGAAACTCAAGATATACGACACAAAAAAGACAGAGAAAGGCAGCGAGGAGCTGCCGGTTCAGTTCACTGAGCAGATAAGGCCGGACCTGATCAAGAGGGCAGTCAGAGTGGTCCAGGTGAACAGGAGACAGCCTTATGGAGCTCATCCCCGTGCAGGCCTGAGGGTTTCTGCTGATATTTCAAGAAGGAGGCAGAATTACAGGGGCGCTTACGGTTATGGTATCAGCAGGGTACCGAGGAAGATACTCTCAAGGAGAGGAACGAGGTTCAACTGGGAAGGTGCCGAGATACCAGGTACAGTGGGCGGTAGAAGAGCTCATCCCCCGAAAGCTTCCAAGAAATGGTCACAGAGGATGAACGTCAAGGAAAGGAGAAAGGCCATAAGGTCTGCAATCAGTGCCTCGGTCATAAAGACCCTTGTAGAGAAGAGGGGCCATAAGGTACCAGAGGATTATCCTTTTGTCGTTGACGAGAGCATTGAGAATGTGAAGAAGACTTCAGAGCTTGTGAAGACCCTCTCCGGCTATGGGCTGGATGAGGAGATGAAGAGAGCTTCCTCAAAGAAAGAGAGAGCCGGTAAAGGCAGGAAAAGGGGAAGAAGGTACAAATCAAGGAAAGGTCCTTTGTTCGTAGTTTCGGGCAAATGCGATCTTCACAGATCAGCAGCAAACATTCCGGGTGTTGATGTATGTGTTGTGGATTCGCTCAATGCGGAGAAGCTTGCACCAGGGAGTGATTATGGCAGATTGACCATCTGGTCAAAACCAGCGGTTGAAAGAATGAAAAAGGAGAGTCTGTTCCTATGAAATCGACGATTAAATACCCGTTGTCGACAGAAAAGTCGATAAGGATGATGGAATCTGAGAACAAGCTTGGCTTCATAGTCGATATGAAGGCCAACAAATCAGAGATCAAAGAGGCTATAGAGAAACTCTTTGAGGTCAAAGTAGATAAGGTCAATACAGTTGTAACTACGAATGGAAAGAAGAAGGCATATGTTAAACTGAACGAGGAGACACCCGCCATTGATGTGGCAACACAATTAGGGCTGATGTAATAAAATGGGAAAGAGACTAATACAACAGGCAAGAGGAAAAGGAGGTCCGACTTACAGGGCCCCAAGCTTCAGGTATGGGGGTGAGGTAGGATACACTCTGCCTCATGAGGAGACCCTTACCGGACAGGTTGTTGATATAGTTAAGAGCGCAGGACATTCAAGCCCTCTTGTGAGGGTAGAGTACGCCAATGGTGAATCGTCCCTGCAGGTATCTGCAGAGCATATAAAAGTGGGCGATGAGGTAGGAATGGGTTCAGAAGCACAGGTCAGGAAAGGCAATGTGCTTCCGCTGGATAACATACCTGAAGGAACACTCGTATTCAATATCGAAGGTAGACCCGGAGACGGCGGGAAGTTCGTGAGAAGCACCGGTGGTGCGGCCAAAGTGGTTGCACAGATGAAGGATAAAGTGGTAGTAGAGCTTCCCTCGAAGAAGAAGAAAGAGTTCAACAGGGAATGCAGGGCGACCATAGGTTCCATCGCAGGAAGCGGAAGGAAAGACAAGCCGCTTGTGAAGGCAGGAAAGAACTATTACCTACACAAGGCTAAGAACAAACTCTGGCCGAAGGTTTCGGGTAATGCTCAGAACGCTGTGGATCACCCGTTCGGAAATTCACGTTCATTGAGGAAATCAAAGGCAACGCCTGCACCTAGAAATGCTCCGCCTGGAAGAAAGGTAGGAATGATCAGGGCAAGGCATACTGGAAGGAATAAGTGAAAATGGCAAAGAAAGAATTCAGATTCAAAGGAAAGACTGAAGAAGAGCTCAAGGCCATGAGTCTCCAGGAGTTCATGGATCTTCTTCCGGCAAAGAGCAGAAGATCTCTTAAGAGAGGCTTCACCGAGGAACAGAAGAAGCTCCTCGAGACTCTCAGGAAAAAGGACTCTGCCAGGACACATTGCAGGGACCTTCTGGTAATCCCGGAGATGATCGGGAAAGCAGTGCATATCCATAATGGGAAGGCTTTCAAGCAGGTGAACATCACAGCTGACATGCTGGGGATGAGATTGGGAGATCTGTGTCTCACGAGAGGACGTATAACCCATAACTCACCGGGTGTCGGTGCAACGAAATCAAGTGCAAGCGTATCGGTAAGGTAAAATGGCTAAGTATAACTATTCGACAAAAATAAAGGAGGACATGGCCAGTGCAGTCCTAAGGAGTGCGGCTATCTCTACAAAGCACAGCATAGAAATAGCAAACTTTGTAAGGGGCAAGGATGTCGCTAAGGTCAAGGACCACCTTTCGAAGGTGATCAGTAAGCAGAAACCGATCCCCTTTAAGAGGTTCAACTGGGATGTTGGCCATAAGAAAGGCAACGGAAGCGCGAGATATCCCGTGAAAGCCGCTGAGAGTATACTTTCCCTTATCAAGTCAGCAGAAGCGAATGCGCAGGATAAGGGCCTTGGCAAGGAACTTATGATAAGTCATATAGCCGCCCATAAAGCTTCCAGACCTATGAGGCTCGGAAGGCACAGAGGCAGGGAAGGCAAGGCCTCTCATGTGGAACTTGTTCTTCGCGAGAAGCCGAAGAAACAGGATAAGAAAACTCCGGCCAAAAAGGAGAAATCAAATTCAGGTGCTAAAAAATGATCGAAAGGAGCATAATCGCACAGAACATGAAAGAGTTCGAGATTGAATCTTACATAAAGAACAATCTCAGGAAAGTGGGCCACGGAAGCTCGCAGCTCAAGAAGACTCCTCTGGGAGATAAGGTTATAATAACCGCATCCCGGCCAGGGCTCATCGTGGGCAAGAAGGGCCAGAATATAAAGACTCTTACCAAATCACTGAAGAAAAGGTTCGGGCTTGATAATCCCCAGATAGAGATCAACGAGGTCAAGCAACCTAACCTTAACTCACAGATAGTTGCAGAGAGAATCTCAAATTCACTGGAAAGGTTCGGCTCGGCCAGATTCAAGGGAGTCGGCCACAGAGTGATGGAAGATGTCATGCTCTCGAAAGCGCTCGGTATCGAGATTCTCATCACTGGGAAGATCCCGAGCAGCAGGGCGAAGAGATGGAGGTTCTATCAGGGATACCTGAAGAAGAGCGGAGACATCTCTATCTCCGGTGTGGACCATGCTTATTCGATAGCGAGGCTTAAGACTGGTGTGGTAGGTATCCAGGTAAGGATCATGCCCCCGAACACACAGCTTCCGGATAATGTTGAACTGACAGAGGAAGTCCAGGAAGAGCAGGACGAGGTTGTCATCGAGGACACTTCAGAAGGGGATGAAAAATGAAGTTCAACGAGATCAAACAGATGGATAAAAAAGCTCTTGAACAGAAGATGAAAGAGCTTAATATGGATTTGCTTAAGGATAACTCTCAGGTAGCTTCCGGGACTACTCCTAAGAACCCCGGGCAGCTGAGAGAGAAGAAAAAAACGATAGCCAGGATAAAAACTGTGCTTAATGAGGGGAAATAACGGGATAATGGGCGAAATAGATCCAATAACAGGACTACCAAAAGAGCTGGGAATCGGCGAAGATATAGCGAAAGAGAACCAGCAGATAACAGCTAAGATAGAAAAGAGGAAATTCGGCAAAGAATACACGGTCATCAAGGGCATTGATTCGAAACAGGTGGATATGAAGGACATGGCGAAAAAGCTCAAGTCCAAGTTCGCCTGCGGAGGAACAGCCAAGGATGGCATAATAGAACTTCAGGGGAATCACATAAAGAAGGTCAAGCAGGCTTTGGTCGACCTTGGCTTTCCGGAAGAATCCCTGGATGTGAAATGAAGATCAGAGATGTCCTTCGGGATGAGATTATCGGTGAGGAAATAGAGATAACCGATGCCGATAATTGCTCATTGAAAGGCAAGAAAGGTAAGGTCGTCGATGAGACGAAACATACCTTTACACTGGATTCGGGAGAGAGGATCCTGAAGAACCAGGTTGTCTTTAAGATGAGAGACATAACAGTCAAAGGAAATAAAATGTGTTTCAGGCCCCATGAGAGGGTCAAAAGATTAAGGTGAACAAAGTGTCCGCAGAAAAATCAAACAAGGAAAAAAAACTCAGCTTACGTGGCAGGACTTTCGTAGGTAGTGTTGTGAGCAACAGCATGCATAAGACCATTGTAGTAGAATGGGAGACCAGGGAGTTCATACCTAAGTATGAGAGATACAAGAAGAAAAGGAGCAGGGTCTATGCTCACGCTCCAGAGGATGCTGATATAGATGAGGGAGACAGGGTCAAGGTAATGGAGACTAGGCCCATAAGCAAAACAAAGAGTTTCACGTTCGTTGAAAACCTTAGTAAGAGGAAACAAAAATGAAACCAGTAAAGGCAAGGATCACTGACGGATTGGTCAAGGAGTCTCTTATCCCTGCTTGTGATAATTCAGGGGCTAAGATGCTTAAGTTTATCTCTGTAAAAGGTAGAAGAACGACCAAAAGGAGGAATCCTTCTGCAGGTGTAGGGGATATGATCACTGCATCTGTTGTCAAGGGGAAACCTGATATGAGAAAACAGGTGGTTCCCGCTGTAATAGTAAGACAGAGGAAGGAATACAGGAGACTCGACGGTACGAGGATAAAGTTTGAGGACAATGCCGCAGTTGTATTGAAAGACGAGCTGGGCAATCCTAAAGGAACAATATTCAAGGGACCTATAGCTAAAGAGGTTTGTGACAGGTACCCGGCAATAGCTAAAGTAGCAAGCATGATCGTGTGATAAGAATGGATAAGACCTTTTCATCAAGTTGGAAAAGCAGTAAGCAGACGAGGAAGCAGAGGAAGTATATCTTTAATCTCCCGGCACATATGAGGAGCAGGTTAAGGAATGTACATCTTTCCCCTGAACTGAGGAAGAGATATACCAAGAGGAGTATCCCGGTAAGGACAGGAGATAAAGTGAAAGTCCTGAGGGGCCAGTTCAAAGGGAAGATGGGCAAAGTCGATTCGGTCGAGAAAGGCAAGGTGCTAATAGCCGGTGTGGACTTTGCGAAGAAGGACGGGACAAAGGTCAAGTATCCGTTCGTACCTTCAAACTTGATGATCACTGAAATTGATCAGTCAGATAAGAAAAGGATGGAAAAACTCAAAGGTGCTCAAAGATGAAGCGACATTTAAAGATTTTAAACGTGCCAAGGACATGGTCTATGGAAAAGAAAGGCACTCCTTATGTGCTTAAGCCTCTTTTATCAAGATCTCCAGAGAATAGTGTTACACTGAAATACGTTTTCAAGAACATGCTCGGGATCGCGATGACGAAGAAAGAGGTGAGCGATATCCTCCAGAACAATTATATCTTCGTCAATGGTGTCAGGAAGAATGACCCCAAGGATATACTGGGTCTTATGGATGTTCTCCAGATCAAGAGTGATGACAGGAACTACAGGCTCATCCTCAATGAGAAGGGGAAATTCGAGCTGGTGAAGATCAGCGAGAAGGAATCAGCGCTGAGACCTTCCAAGATAATAGGGAAATCAATCCTTAAGGGAGGGAAGGTACAGCTGAACTTCATGAACGGTTATAATGTGATGGTTGATAAGGATGAATATAAGGTAGGAGATGTACTTGTCCTTGAGCTTCCGTCAAAGAAGATAAGGGATAAGATCTCTATGGAGAAAGGCGCGTATGTATACCTCGTGGGAGGATCGCACGTAGGTGTGACAGGAAAGATAGTCGATTTCGATAACACGAGCCTTATCCTCAAGAAGGGCAAGGACGAGCTCAAGACGCACAGGAAATATGCGTACCCTATCGGCAAGGAGAAGCCGGTAATATCATTCAAGAGTAAGTGATTGAAAAATGAATCCGATGAAACAAATAAGGATAGGGAAAGTAACTCTCAATGTAGGTGCTGGTAAAGACCAGAGTAAGCTTGAGAGGGGGAAGAAGCTGCTCAAGCTTATAACAGGTATAGAGCCTGTTCAGACTGCGACTACCAAGAGGAATTCAACTTGGGGACTGAGGCCGAATCTTCCCATTGGTTGTAAGATAACGATCAGGAAAGATGCTGAGACGCTCCTGAAGAGGCTTCTGGTGGCCAGGGATTACACTCTGGAAGAGAGCAACTTCGATGAGAACGGTAACCTTTCATTCGGCGTCCCGGAGTATATTGAGATAGACGGCGTCGAGTACAGCCATGATGTAGGTATGATGGGACTTGATGTAGCTGTTACACTGGAAAGACCAGGGTACAGGGTTAAGAGGAGATCAAGGAAGACCTCATCGGTAGGTAAGAAGCATTCTGTAAAGAAACAGGAGGCTATCCAGTTCATGAAGGATAAGTTCGGTATCAAATTAGGTGATGAAGAATGACTGCAGGCGATCATAGGAAGGTAATCAAACAGCTCAAGAATAAACCAGGGAAGATGAAGAAATTCAATAAGCATAACGCTCCCAAGGAAAGGAGCTGTTCGATCCTGAACAAGAAATGCAGGATTACCGGACGTGTAGGAAGGGGTGTCATCAGGAAATACGGTCTTAACGTGTGCAGGCAGTCTTTCAGGGAAGTAGCAGAGAAACTAGGTTTCAAGAAATATTCATAAGGTGAAGCAAATGTCCATGAATGATCCATTAGCAAATGCATTGTCAAAGATAGTTATGTATGAGAAACTCGGAAGGGACGAGGTAGAGCTCACGCCTGCTTCGAACATGCTCAAGAAGATCCTCAAGATCCTCAATAAGAGGGGTTATGTAGGTGAGTATAAGGAGAATGAAGATCACAGGGGAGGAGTACTGACCCTGAGCCTGCTCGGTAAGACGAATGAGACAGGTGTGATCAAGCCGAGGACCCCGTGCAGGATAGAGGAATTCGAGAAGTATGAGAAGAGATATCTCCCCGGAAGGGATTTCGGTATAATTTTCGTATCCACATCAAAGGGTATAATCCCTCATACTGAAGCCAAGAAAAAGAAGATAGGAGGAAAGCTGATAGCTTACTGTTATTGAAAATGGCCTGGAGCAAAAATATCGATCAGGAAATAACACCGGATGAAGGTGTTGAAATAAGCCAGGAAGGCAAGGAGCTTGTCTTCAAGGGACCAAAGGGAGAGAACAGGAGAGTGATCTTCAACCCTCTCATTACTGTGGAGGTAAAGGACAACAAAGTTATCCTGAAGCCTAAAAGTAAAGGTGGAAAGAGGGAGAACAAGACCATAAAGACCTTCAAGTCCCACATAGAGAACCTAATCAGGGGGGTAAAGGAAGGACACACTTATAAGATGAAAGTCTGCTCCGGACATTTCCCTATGAACATATCCCAGTCGAATGGACAGATAGTTGTGAAGAATTACCTGGGAGAGAAGGTCCCGAGGACTTATGATGTACCCGAGGATGTCAAGGTGAACATTGAGGGTGAGGACATCACGGTTGAGAGTGTAGACAAGGAAAGAGCAGGAATGGTCGCTTCGGACCTTGAGCTGTTGACGAGGAGGCCCGGTTTCGATGAAAGGGTCTTCCAGGACGGCATATATATAACGGAGAAAGACGGGAAGAATATTGGTTAAAATGGTAAAGAAGAAACCTTCATTTATAAGACAGGATTATCATAAGAAGTCCAAGCTGGAAAAGAAATGGGTAAGGCCCAGAGGGATCCAGTCTAAACAGAGACTTCAGAAGAATGGTCATTCAGCTATTGTAAAGACCGGCTACAGGATGCCCCGTGATCAGAGGGGAACGGACAGGAACGGCCTTTATCCGGTTGTTGTCAATAACCTGGGTGAGCTTGACAAGGTCGATCCTAAGGAGAATTCAGTCGTTCTCTCTTCAGGGCTGGGCAACAGGAAAAGGTCTGACCTCGTCAGGAGGGCCAAGGAGAAGAATATAGCTCTCTCCAACATAAAAGATCCTGATGCTTTCCTCAAACAGGTAGAGAAGAAGATCTCCGATAAGAAACAGGAGAGGAAGAATCTCGAAGAGAAGAGGAAGAAGCAGGAACAGAAGAAGCAGGAAAAGTCCAAGGAGAAGACGAAGGAGGATTCCGGCAAGGAAGGTTCTGAAGACAAGAAGGACCAGACCGGTCAGGAGAAAGAGAGTGCCTCCCAGAAGAGTTCTTCCCAGAAGGATGACCAGAAGAAGGAAGGATCAGGCAAGACAGGATCTTCCCAGGAAAATAAGCCTGCTAAGAAGACTGCAAAGAAGGCTTCCGGTAAGACTGCATCAAAGAAAGCTTCAAAGAAGGCAGCTTCAAAATCTGCCTCATCTGACAAGCCTGATACATCAAAGAACCAGGCTGCTAAAGATAACAAAGAGTGATCCTAATGAAATTCAAAGTACAGAAAAGGTTGGCATCATCAATACTAAGGAAGTCTGCCAAGAAGGTGGCTTTTGATACATCAAGGCTTGATGAGGTTAAGGAAGCCATAACAAGGTTTGATATAAAGTCACTGATAAAGGATAAGGCTATTAAGCTTAAACCTGTAAAAGGTCCCTCGAGAGTGAGATCGAGGAAGCTTAAGTCCCAGAAATCCAAAGGCAGGAGAAGAGGCCTCGGTTCGAGGAAAGGTAAGGCCACTGCAAGGCTCTCCAAGAAGGAAGAGTGGATGAGCAGGGTCAGGAAACAGAGAGCTTTCCTCAGGGAACTGAAGAAGAAAGGGGTCATAGATGTCAGCACCTACAGGATGCTCTACAATAAATCCAAAGGCGGATATTTCAGGAGTAAGAGGCATATCAAGCTCTATATGGAAGAAAATGATCTGGTGAATAAGTAATGGCTTCACAAAAGATATACACGGTACCTCATGCGAGGAAAAGGGAGAAAAAGACAGATTATAAGAAGAGGCTCTCTCTCCTGAAAGCAAGGAAATCAAGGTTTGTCATAAGGCGCAGCCTCAAGTATATTACAGTTCAGCTGGTGGATTTCCTGCCGAAAGGAGACAAGGTAAATTTCACGGTCTCAACGAAGGAGCTGAAGAAATACGGCTGGGAACACAGTACATCCAATCTTCCGGCTGCTTATCTTGCAGGTGTGCTTGCAGGTAAAAAGGCAAAGGATAAGAAAGTGAATACTGGTGTCGTGGATTTCGGCCTCGAGAGTGTAGTTAAGGGTTCGAGGTTGTATGCGGCTCTGAAAGGCCTCATCGATGCTGGTATAGAGATCCCGTATTCGGATGATGTTCTCCCGTCAGAGGACAGGCTCAATGGCAAGCATATAAAAGAAGGCTTAGACAAGGACATTAAACAGGTAAAGGATAAGGTATTGGCATGATCAAAATGGGTAATGAAGAATCAAAAAAGGCAGAAAAGAAGACCTCTAAGAAAGCATCCAAGAAGGCCGCTTCAAAGAAGTCTTCTAAAAAGGCATCCAAGAAGGCTGCTTCAAAGAAGACCTCCAAGAAAGCTTCCAAGAAGGCTGCTTCAAAGAGTAAGGAAAAGGCTGAGTCTGAAGAGAAAGTGAAGGAAGAGGAAGAGTCTCAGCAGGTTCAGGAGAATCAGCAGTCTTCAGAAAAGACAGAACAGTCTTCAGAGGGCACTGAAAAGCCCCAGCAGAGGACCAAGGAGGAAGAGGAAGCCCTGAAGGAGGTTCCGGATGAGAATAATGTTGATGATGAGCTCAAGTCATCTGAGAGGCTCAAAGAGGCCAAAGCTGCCTGGAAGGCTAAGACAGGTATAGGCCAGAAGGTCAAGACGGGAGAGATAACTGATATAGACGAGAT
>JBNJDG010000031.1:0-12633 GCA_051819665.1 Nanobdellota archaeon | reverse complement strand
TCCTTATAACGACCTTCCCTGTGCTCCTGTGGACATTGCCTGAATGAGAGTCATTGTGAAGGAAAGATAAACCAGAGATGATCCTGTCTTTATCCATATCACAATAGAAGGTCATATTGAAGTTTTCATAAGCCCCTACTTCTCCGGGAACGTCTAAGGAAGTCAGGTTGCAGTCTCCCGAACTTTTATACCCATACGGAAGAACAGTTATGTTATGGGGAAGATCATTCTTCATGATGAACCTGATACTATCATCAGAAGGGCTGAAATCCTTTACGGTAAAGGGGGGAGGGAAATGTGCATTATCGCTCAATCTGGAGTTCATATCTATGACCTCTGTCTGGAAGAGAGTTCCAACAGTTATGAGTACTACTATGATGGCCCATCCGTAGGTCATCATGAATTCCAGTGCTGCCTGGCCTCTTAGAATGAGAACATCCCCCCGAAAAGATTGCTCATCACCATGTTTGAAAGGAAGTATAATGTTATGCTGACTATCATGAATATAGGGATGTACTTTAATCCTTGTTTTGCATCACCTTTCTTGATAGTGGAGATTATCATAGAGGAGAAGAGCGAAGAGACCATCAGCATGCATACTGCGAAGATGCTGAAATCAGTGCCTGTAAGTTCAGGGACAGTGAAGTCGAGGAAAGACATGCCTCCCGAATCTGTACTTGAACTGGCCAGCGTTGAGATGAGTTTCTTTATCACATCAAGCAGTTGCCTTGCAAGTGCGAGAAGGACAGGTGCAGCACCCACGGAAGCGAAGGAGATGAAAATTATATAGGTTGTGACCGATGCTCCCATCTCTTTCTTCTGAAGGGCTATCTCTGAGAGGTTAATGGAAATCTTATTGAGGATCTTCGCCATCCTGCCTCCCGATCTTATCCCTTCGTTCATTAGATTGATTGACCTGTCGAGTAGCTCTGAATCGTATTTGTTGGAGAATCTCTCGAGAGCCTCGGTTATGTCCTTGCCTGCTATGACATCTTTTATGACTATCTCTATTTCTTTGGCCAGTATACCGAATTTCGGCCTTATTGCATATAGCAGGGCCTGGTCTATGAGCATGCCTGCCTTCATGTTTGAAGAAGTAAGGAGAAGGAATTCGGGAAGGACTTTCTCAACCTGTTTTCTCCTCCAGTATATCTTCATGTCGAGATAGATGTAGAATATGCCTGCGAAGATGAAACTTATTATCCCAAGGCCGAAGATGAGGAAGATAAGAAGCATAACGATTATGTAAGTTATGTATTCCCCCTGTAGGTAATAGAAGAAGAACAGTACAGCCGTCATGATTGTGAAAAAGAGGGCCGTAAGGAAGATATTCCTGTGTATGCCTGGTACTTGTTCCTTCTCGAATCCTGCTTTCTCGAAGTGCCTTAGGAGTTTCTTCCTTTTTTCGAAGAATGCATCGAGGCCTTTCTTTTCCATCAGAAATCCACCGCCGGTCTTATTGTCTTGACCATGCTGATGAACATGAACTGCATGAAGCCAATGGCTCCTACTATCATCAGCAGTACCTTGAGATCTATCTGGAAACCGATGAAGCTTGATATGATTATGAGCATTATGAAACCTATTGAAGGGAAGATGACAGCTATGATCATATAGAACATCGCTATCGGGTTAAGCTTTTTCGAGTATTCGTCCACCTCGATCTTCTGTTCTCTCGTGAATTGGTCGGCTGTCGTGCCCAGGGCAGTGGCAAGGTCTGCGCCTGTCTTCATCGAGTTCTGTACCTGGGCGAAGATCATCTTAAGTTTTTCAGACGGGCAGCTCTTGACAACAGAATTGAGTGCCTCGTCGATGCTCTTCCCATAATCGACCCTGTCCACCACTTCACCGAAGAACCTTCCTATGACAGGGTATTGTTTTCTTATATTCTTGAAGGCATTGTATACCTGTATTCCGCTTTCGAGCTCTATGAGGAGGAATTTAAGGGCGAACATCAGCTCTTTGGTGACTTTCTTCTCAGTCTTTATTATATAGAAGTCAGGGATTTTGGACATATAGCTGAACATAACGACAGCTATTACAGGCATGAGTATTACAGCCGGCAGGATGCTTTTCCCCATCGAATCAAGGATAGGCGCGAAGAAGAGGAGGCAGACCGCTACTGATGTCATTATGCTCACAGTTATTATCTTCTTGAGGAAATAGGAAGCATTATCCTTCATCTGGGCTCTCCTTAGCTTCTCCTCAAGTTCAGGCAGTCTGCTAGCCAGAATCTTGTATATCCTGTTCCCGATCTTCAATCCTCCAAAAGTTTGTTCTTCTTGACGTGTTCAAGCAGGGATTCCCTGTTCATATTGTATTCAGCAATAACCTTTCCCACTTCATCCACTGTCTTTATCTTGTTCTTCACCAGATATTTGAGTATCTTCTCCTTAACCTTGAGCTCTTCCTCGATCTCCTTCTCTGAAAGGCCTGAAAAGAGCTTTAGCGTATCCATCAAGGTCTTGGATTTGTTTTTCTTTATCGTCTTATCTGTTTTTGGATTGTATTGTCTCAGGACAGTCGAGGTACCATCCTTATTCACCTCTGCGATCTGGAAAGTTCGCCTTACACCTGTCCTCCTGTTCCTGAACTGCGTGATTATCAGTGAGACGGCCGGCAGCATTGCCCTTGGTACTTCGAAGGGTTTATTCACAAGCCTGTTGATCGTCTCCTCAGCATCATTCGCATGGATAGTGGAATAACATGAATGTCCTGTGTGTATAGCTTCGAAGAGGGTCTCTATCTCTTTCTTCCTCCTGACCTCACCAACTACGAGACGGTCGGGCCTCATCCTCAAAGAGTTCACAAGGAGATCGCTCATCTTGACTTCTCCTTTTCCCTCCGCATTAGGGAGCCTGGTCATCATCGGTACCCAGTGTAGGTATTTGGGAAGCCTTATCTCTCTCGTATCCTCTATAGAAAGTATCCTCTGATTAGGGGGGAAGAAGTTCGCGATAACGTTCAGCATTGATGTCTTTCCTGACGCAGTGCCTCCGGAGATGAGCATTGACATCTCATATTCAAGAGCCTGCCAGATAAGGGCAGCATCAGCAGGGCTAATGGTCCCGAATTCGAGGAAATGTGTTATCGTCATCGGTTCACTGGAAAATTTACGGAAAGTCATGGTGTTCCCGTTGATCGAGATGGGTGTCAGCGTTGCATTCACCCTGCTCCCTTTCTCAAGATGCGCGTCAAGAAGGGGTTCGAGGACGCTAATCTGTCTCCCTACCCTTCTTCCGACCATGGTGGCGTATCTTTTTATCTCTTCCTCGCTCCCTATGACAATATCCGATTTGACCCAGCCGTGTTTCTTATGGTATATCCAGATAGGTTCTTTAGCACCGTTGATGACGATCTCTTCAACATAAGGGTCGTCAAGAAGTATCTCCATGTTCCCGAAACCCAGGCTTTTCTGGACAAGATATGTCACCAGGAATTCTTTCTTCGAATCATCCGCATCAGGAAGGTATTTCTCTATAAGCTCGTGGGATTTCTCCCTGAATTTCTTCTCTATTATATTGGTGCTCCCCTTATCAGTAAGATCCACAGTGCCGAATGTGACTTTCTTGATAAGCTCGTCCCTTATCTTCTCGAGGACGATCTCTGTGGACCTCGTGATAGTAGCTATAGAAGTCTGGTAAGTGGCAACATAATCCGATTTCTTCTTGGTTATAGTTATGGATACTTCTGCATTTCCAGAATTAAACTTGTATTTGTCAATAGTGGATCACCTCTTTAATATATCAAGGAAAGACTTCCTGTGTTTTTTCAGTTTTTCCCTTTTCTCCTTGAGCTTCTCATATTCCTTGTTTATCTCATCCGAAAATTTCGAAAGGTCAGTACTCTTATTGAGGAAATCAAACCTTTCTGCATCGAATAGTATCTGCTCAATCTCTTTTTTCATGTCCAGATAGTCCTTATCTGCCTTCCGGAGCATGTTCTTGGCTTCTTTCTTGTTCTTTATGAAGTTTGACATCTCTTTCTCAAGGTCTTTGGCTTCCTTGAGATTCTCCCTGATGTCTTTCTTCTTATCCTTTATCTTCTTAGCAATGGACTTTGCAGAGTCCTCTATCTCTTTCTCCTTCTTTTTCTTCTCTTCTGAGACCGAGGAGATCTCCTTCTTATGATCCTCTATATGATCATGGAGAGAATCGAGTTTTTTCTTCATGGATTTGAAATCTGTAACCTCTTTTGAGAGCTGTTCATCTTCTTTACCTGCTTCCTTCTCAAGCTCTTCAGCGGTCTTCCTGAGTTCGTCGATCTTTTTCTTGACCTCTTTCTCTTTCTCTCTCAGGTCCTGTACTTTTTTGCTCTCCTTATCGATATTCTTCTCTTTGTTTGTAAGATCCTTGTATATCTGGTCGTATTTCGCCTTCTCTTTTTTTATATCTTCATCTATATTATGAATCGTTTCCTTGAAATCACCTTCCAGATGCGTGAGATTATCGCTAAGCTGGTCATGGGCTTTATCGAGCTTTTTCAGGGATTCGATATCCTCTTTCACATGGTCGAAATTGGCGCCTATCTTGTTCAGGAATCTCTTGAAATTGGTCTTTATGGAAGCCACGTTCTTCACATGTCCCTCTACATTATTGGACCATTCTTTTATATTCTTTATGAGGTTATTCTTCTTATTGTCGAGTTTTTTCCTCTTTTTCACTACATCTTTCTCTGTCACTTCTTTCTCTTCCAGGAAAGTGCCTGAAAGCTTATAGTTCATCCTTATTATGCCTTCCTCCTCAAGGAAGTTGCTCCATTCCTCGATGAGGTTATGGGAAAGCCCCAGTTCTTTGGCCGCTTGAGCGACAGAGATGGTCTTCTTCTCTTTTATCAGTTCCACCAGCCTGTCGATGCCGGTACTTATCTTTTTACTCTTGCTCATGTTAATCCTTTCTTGAATCTTTGTTTAAAAAGTTTTCTCTATTTTGCTCCCCTGGCCAGGTTTAACAGCCTTAATATTCACCTGTGAGTCATTCTGTATGTCCTGTTGCATTGTAATCCTCCAGATGTCCGTCATCAAGCCTGAACCATTCCTGCATGTTCTCTATTTCCGAGCTGTTGGGGTCTTCACTGCTGAAATATATATGGTCAACAGAGCTTTTGTTCAATGGTGCTAGACCCTGTTCTGAGAGTTCCTCTATATTGACAAGGCTCTCTATACCCTCTTCTGAAGGAGTGTTATTGCCTTCCATCCTCATTATGTAATCCGGAGCCGTAGCTGAGGCTTTGTAATAGCTATTGTTGAGGTGATCACTGAGGTTACTAAAATCATTTTCTTTGATGAAATCTTCATAAGGGGTCTTTTCTACAGGGTTCTGTACAAGGCCTCCTGTCTCTACATAGTACAATGGGTCGTTGAGCTCTGAGATTGATATCTCTCTTGAGATATTCATGGTGATGTTCCATTCTGCTATCCCGGTGATGTCTGTCACGAAAAGCTCTGCTTTCAAAATGGGTTTTATATGCCATGGATCCTCCTGTCTTATCGAGAGTTTAACGGGATCAACTTCAACGATAAGGTTCTCCTTTCTCATAGAGCTCTCGAGACTTTCTGTGAAGTTCGAGAAGGTTGAGTTCTCCATCATCTTCGAGCCTCCCTCGAAGAAATAAGCTCTGAATGATTCTTCAGTATTCTCCACATATCCAGTCCTGTTCCGAATCTCCTGCTCAATGGACATAAGGGACCTGAATCCTACTATATATACTCCTCTTTCCAGATCTTCTTCTATACGGTCTATCTTACTGTCTATATCCCTGATAGTCTTTGATTTCAGGTAAGCGTTCTCCTCTTTGCTTGATATGAAGGAGACAGTAAAGAACAATACAAAGAGTAATACTATAGCGGAGTACATGAATCCTTTTTTGTTCATGATATGACCACCTCTGCTACAGAGGGTCCCAATAAGCTGGGTATCTCATTCACTTCACTGGTCTCGATGTTGAACTCGTTCTTGTCGAGCCTTATGTCTACTTTGTCATTCCCGTTTATGTCCAATTCCTGCAGGAATTCATGCACGGCATTATCGATGGAATCGTCCTCTTTGAACTCGATGTTCGATGAGGTGAAGTAACAGTCGTCCGTGCCGCTATAATCCTCAGGGACTTTTATTGTGGAAGAGTCATTGTTCTCGTATTCTATGGTCCACTCGCAACCTTCTGCTTTGTCAAGCACGTCTGTCTGCGGGATAGACGTAGGGATTCTCACCTTATAGATGAGCCTTGAGTCGGGGGAACAGCCGGTCGAATTATCAGGGGAGGAGCCTGTCCTTATGAGCAGGGAATTGTCATTGTTGAACTTCTCCGGAGGGATGTCCAGAATGAAGGGGTCACCGAGCTTTGAATACTGGTCGGAGTATGAGGAGAGGTTGAATACTGTCTCCCCGTTTATACCTATAAGATCCGTCCAGTAATCTGACGAGAATGAGGTTATCATGGCTTCTGATATCTCTGCCTCGGGTGATTCGAAATCAGGTGTACAGCTTCCGAGATGATCAGTCACCTTAGTGACAGTTATCCCTTCCTCCTCTGTGGTTGTGTTGAATCTGATATAAGAGTCAGGGTATAATTCGGTGTTGGTCTTGTTTATCTTCATGGTCTGTGTTTCAGTTGATGATTCGACTATCTCTCCGGCTATGAAATCATAGATATCGTATAATCCGGATACATTGGTGCTGGAGAAATACTGGCCTTCCCCGCAGTCAGCTATGTCCTGTAATGTGTTTGTTGCATAATCGCAGCTGATCGCACCTGCACCGAAGCCAATGGAATGGAGAGTGCTGTTTATCTCTGATTTTGCGTAGCATGAATCATTGATGGCGTCATCGATGGCATTCTCGGAGACATAATCATCGCATTCTGAGCTGTGAGTCATGCATCCCCCGCAGTCGCTCTTGTAATCGGGGCAGCCGCATCCCCAGCCTCCGCACCATGAGTAAGGACAGCTGTTTGTATTATTAATATCATCATAAGTCTCGAGGTTCGCTATGCCGTCGGTCATCACTATAATGAACTTGTTCCTCGATTCATTGCTCTGTTCCTGAAGCATGATCCTTGCCTGCCTTATAGCGCAGCTTATGCATGTACCCCCTCCTGTGCTGAAGGAGTCTATCGAGGAATTTATCGAAGCCTCATCTTTGCTTAGGTCATGTTCATTATGGCCGTCTGTAGAGTATGTGGCAAGGCCTACTCTGTTGCCTGTCACGTTTATCACTTTCTCCGAGAAGCTCTTTCCGAGCTCTTTGGCGAGGTCTATCCTGCATTCGGAACCAGGACATCCGTCTCCGCAGTCGTCGTTGCTGTCAACGCACCTGTCCATGCTTCCTGAGATGTCAGTTATCAGGATAACGTCTGCACTGCCGTCTTTATCGATCTCATAAGTGAGGTCATCGAAGCCTACTCTGAGAGGCAAAGTGGTTCCTTCAGGATTTATGTCTTTTATCATCTCTGAATTCTCGCCGTTCGTGGAGTTATCTTCCATTATTGTCCTGTTTCCCAGCCTCACGATGAAATCCGAATAATTGGCTATGGTCCTGTTTATATTATAATGAAGATACATGTCCATACTGTCTATGCCTTTCACGGGTATCGAGCTGTAAAGGTTTATGATCCCGTTTATTCCCGGCAGATAGAGCTTATCTTCTATTTTCCCGATGTTCTCTGTCTTGTACTTTACCTCGATCAGCCCACCACCGATGTAGGACTTTTCGATCCCCTTCTTGAAGCCCAGATCGACAGTGTTGTTCTCTTCCAGAGAGCCATTGCAGTCTATGAGGTTGTATCTCTTGCTCTCAAGGCCTGTGTCCTCGCCGGTGATGTTCATGCATTCTTCCCCGTTTATCGACATGGTGAGATTGGAGGCGAAGAAACCTTCTATGTAGAATTCCTCAATATCTGCATCAGGAGGAAGTAAAAGCCCGTGTTTGGTTATGTTCCCCTGTCCCACATAACCTCCGAAGGTCATCGTCTCTGAGGTCAGCTTATTCGAGATATTGGTGAGGTATGCTCTCGAGGAGACGCCCTTTACTGTCTTGTTCTTTGTGATCCCTGTAATCACCTGTCTTGTATGCACCCTGCTTAGGTTCCTGTTCTCTTCCTTCTTGTATAGGCTTTCATCCATCAGGCGGAAATCCACATCCTTCTCTGTGTTGTTCGTTATCTCATCTATGATCATAGCCGCTTCTTCTGTCTGATTGGAGCTCCACATCTCTGCTAATGTTTCCAGGATAGATTTGTCCATCTGTCTCTCTGTTATCGTCCCGTTATCTATCATCTTCTTTATCGTCTCATACTCTGCTTCTGAGACTTTCATCGAGTCCATTGCTACAAGGAGGTCGTTCCCTGTCCTCTGGAGATTGTCAGTAGATACATTGTCTGCGTCTATATTTAGGAATATGAATACTGAACCGAGCAGGAGCAGCAAGGCCACGGCTGCATCGATGCTGTAGAATATGGCTTTCCTCATTCCCAGACCACCACGTGCATCTTTATGATCCTGCCCTGGTAAGGAACCATCCTTCTGACATGAACAATATTATCGGCTTCTAATGAGCTAAGTTCGCTCCTGTTAATTTTCCCAAGACCTTCAAGTCCGTTCTCGAAGTAGATTAGGTAATCAGAGCTTATGGGCAGATAGGCTCTTGATTCATTATAACCAAGGTCCCTGAGCATATCCAGTTTGTTCCTGTCCAGCTTATTGTCTGTTATAAGTCCGGGAGTAGTAAGGTTTGTAGTGTTCCAGTCTTCGGGTATGCCTTCTGTCATCAATGTATCAGAGAGGATCCCTGAATCGGCAGGTGTGTTGTCTGTATTACCTTCCGGCATGTAATAGAGGAACAGCAGGACAGCTATTATGAAGAGTGCAAGGCTTAGGGTGTAATCTATGTACCAGCTCTGTGCCCTTTTCATTGGAACACCCTTATCGTGTCGTTGTTCTTTGTCACTGTATTCATGCCCTCGTTTATGCTGCCTTCAACCCTTGGTATGATCTTCACGACTTCTGAATCCCCCTGTTCAAGGATGAGCTCTTCTCCCTTCTTACTTATTTTGTATCCTCTGTTGTTGATCTCTTCAGGCAGGATGAATTCTCTCCTATAGCCATCTTTGACAAGCAATGCTGTCTCCAGCTCCAGCTTCACTCTGGCCGCTGTCTCTTCGAGCTTATCGTATCTTTCCTGTTCAGTATAGCTGCCGGCTTTTTCAGAGAAATAGAGTATCAATGTGGAAAAGAAGACGAAAGCCAGCAGGAGGGTCACTATGAACTCTATAGATACTTGTCCTCTTAAATGCCCACCCAAACCTTATCACCTTCTGATCTTACCTTTAGTTCGTATTTTCCCGGTCTGGATGGGAGAGAGCCTGTTAAGTTTATCCTGGATGTGTGATAGATATCGGTCTCGAGACCCTGATCTCTGAGCGTAAGCAGGACCTCCCTGTCCCTTATCTCTGTATCCTTTATGTTCTCCGGGATCATAACCGAGATCCTGCTCATCGAGCCTTCTCCCAGATAATGCACCTTAAGGGCGGTCTCTGTTATCTTCTGTGCTGTCGAGAAAGCTCTCTCTGAATGCAGCTTGGTCTTCACCTGCTCTGTCTCCTCGGTTATGAGGAAGATTACAGGTACAAGTATCATGATCGAGAATGCGAATACCATAAGATACTCTGCGGCGTACTGTGACCTCTTTTTCATAATGACATGAAGTGGACTAGATCCCTTGATGTAATGATCCCTGCGAGTTTGTTCTTGTCCGTGACAGGGATACGTCTGAAATTACCTTCTTTCATGAGCCTGGAGACCTTGAGAAGGGGAGTATGTTTGTCGACGGTCTTTATATCACGGGTCATGATATCTTCAATCCTTGTTTTGTCCGGGTCTCTTTTCTCGTAAAGAAGCCTGTTGATTATGTCTCTCTCTGTGACTATGCCTATAGGGTTATTGTCATCATCCACAACAACGACATCCCCTATGCCCTCTTCAGCTACGTTCTCTACAGCCTTGAAAGCGGACTCCTCTTTTTTTACAGTGTTTACCGGCTTGCTCATCCAGTCTTTTACCAAAATCATATTAGTTTCTCTGCTTAATTGATTAATATATGTTTCGGCTGTGGAGGCCAGCCTCTTGATTTCATGAAGCGAAAACTATTTAAATAGCTCACTGTTCTCAAAGGGAAGAATGGGGCTGTGGGTTAGCTTGGCTATACTTCCAGGTTTGGGACCTGGTGACCTCGGTTCGAATTCATAGCAGTCTTTTTGTTATGACGGATGTCCGAGCAGCCCCATATTCATAATCTTAAGGAGGAATCACATGGCAATCAAAAGTCAAGGTTCAATTAAAAGGTACGGAGCAAGATACGGAAGGACAGTCAGGACGAATGCGGCTCATATAGAGAGCAAACAAAGGAAAGTCTATAAGTGCCCATATTGCAGGAAAATCTCTGCACGGAGAGAAGCTGTAGGCATCTGGAAATGCAGTAAATGTGAAAATAAATTCACCGGCAGGGCATATGAGCTTGTGCCTGAGAAGGTTTCTAAGGTTGATAAGTCCGGAGGAGATGCTCCTATCGAGTCGATTGAGAAGGATAAAGAGGACTCTGAAAGGTATAAGGCCGAATCTGAGATCAAGAGAGAGCCAGAAGATTTCGGGATGGAAGAACCTGAAGAAGAGGATTCAGATGAGAAATCTGAGTGATAAGAATGGTCGAATATACATGTTTTAAATGCAACAGGAAGGTAGAATCTGACTTCCTGAGGAAAAAGGTCAGATGCCCGTATTGTGGTTCGAAGATACTCTTCAAATCAAGGACTGCCACAACCAGGATCAAGGCAAGATGAGATATAAAACCTCTATTGAGGTTGATGATGTCTCTCTCAATGGATTGGTTGATGACTATAAGGGCGAGAGGGCCCGTGTATGGACTGAAGAGACTGCTGGAGGCCTTATCGTAAGGATCGAGGCGGAAGATTCAGTGGCTCTGAGGGCTTCCCTTAATGGGGTAGCGAAGATATTCACTGCTCACGAGAAGATGTCGAGGTTGAAAAATGGATAAGCAAGAGCAGGACAAGGCTGCACAGTTGAGTCAACTGGAGCAGAGGGCACATAGTTTTCTTACGCAGAGACAGGAACTCCAGTCCCAGCTTATGGAGATAGAATCTGCCCTTAAGGAACTTGAAGGGGCTAAAGAGTCGTATAAGATTGTCGGCAATATAATGGTCTCCCGTTCAGGTGAGGGGCTGAAGGAAGAGCTCCGGGAGAAGAAGGAGAAACTGGAAGTCAGGGTAAAATCGATCCAGAAACAGGAAGAGAAGATCAAGGAGAAAGCATCTGCCCTGCAGAAAGAAGTGATGGGAAACAAGAGTGATGAGAATGTCGAAGCTTGAAGAAGTAGTGGATGCTCTGGATGAGCTGTTGGAGGACAATACAGTGCCGAAGAACGTCAAGATAAAGATCCAGTCCACTAAATCCATCCTCACAGAAAATTCTGAAGTCTCCCTTAAGGTAAATAAGGCACTAAATGAACTTGATGAGCTTACCGATGATACTAATCTAGAGCCTTATACGAGGACGCAGTTATGGAACATCGTCTCGATGCTAGAGATGATTTAGATAATTCTTGGAGAAAAACATTATATATCACTTTATCCTGAAATAATTTCATGTCATATAAAGGCATGAGTTATAAGGGGATAAGGGATCAGATACTGAATACGAATTCGGGCCTGCAGTGGGATGAATTTGGTGTTATATAAACTCCCACAGTGTGTCCTCTTTAAAGAGCTTCACTTTGTCCACAAAGAATAGGTCGCCGAAGCGGATTATCCATCCTACTTTCGGGCTTCCGTTCTTACTTCCCACATGATCCAGGCATAAATTATCTATTTCATTATAGCTTTTCAGATATTGTATGCCTTTGGCCCATTTATCAGCCTCCTCTGGGTATATATCCCTATTTTCATTTATCTTCTTTGTCATCTCTGCTTTAAATCTTTCACTGTCATTTTTATCGCAATATTTGAAGTAAGGGCAATCAAGGTAACAGATATCATCAGATCCCTCAACAACTTGGATTATTGAATCCTTATCAATGCAGAAAAGATAGTGATTATAATCCCAGATGAATTTTTCGGAATATACCTTCTTCATCAGTTCGTTCTTTCTATAGTCAGCTTCTGTAGCCTTGCCCATAAGCATCTGGCCCATTATCATCCTATTGGTGATATGGTGTCCTCTCATCTTGAGTAGTTTATCTGTCTTTCCTCTGGAATATATGAGAGCGATCAGCTTATCTCTTTCTTTTTGGTTGATTTCATTATTCTTTAGGCTATAGTTTAATGCCTTGAGGTTCCATCTCTTTGAATATCCTTTGAGAACTTGGTCTTTTATTTCATGAAAACTCATTGCTTTCTTTTTTCTAAACATGTACTGTTTTTATGGGGTGTTATGATTTAAAAGTTTTGTTTTATGGGTTGTAATTTTTAGGTTAGTAATAAGAAAAATAAAAAAATCAATATTTCTTGATTTCTGTTTTCTTATACATATCTTCTTTTGGCATTATCTCTTCGAGTTTGTGGATTCCATCATTCAATTGCACTAAGCCGCCAAGTGTTTCTATATGTCTGAAGAAGACATGTGTTGAT
>JBNJDG010000030.1:0-13159 GCA_051819665.1 Nanobdellota archaeon | reverse complement strand
CCAGAGCTAAAGGACCAAGTGACATCCTTATTGCTCGCGAATGTCTGGACCTGGTTCCTGTAAATAAATACCGAATCGGGCATGACATCTACAGACGGAAGCTCTGTTATCTCTATATCTGCCTCTGCTTCCGCTCCAGATTCATGCTCTGCCGTAAGAGTACAACTGCCTGTGTTTTCTCCTGAGACTGTCACCTCATCATCTGCAGTGACCGTAAGACCGCAGTTATCATTGGATACTGACCAGATAGCCTTATCAGCACCAGTAAGGCTGAAGTCCTGCTCCTCTCCCTCATACATCGATACTGATGAAGGATCTATACCTATATTCGGCTTGGCGAGAACAGTTACAGCCGCTTCTGCATAAGCAGGAGAATCCATATCGTCTGCCCTGACCGTGCAGGACCCTTCTGCTTCAGCTGTAAGTGTACCTGAGCTGTCTATAGAGCATTGTGAATCTCCTGAGCTGATTGACCAGCTGACATCTCCTGTGCTTCCTGAAGCTGTGAAATCCTGCTCCTGCCCGGGATAAAGCTCTGCGCCGGAAGGCGTTATGCTCATCGAAGGCATTGCCTTGACCTCTATATCAGCAGTATCATAAGACGGGCTGCCCGTATCCTCCGCCTTCACTGTACAGCTGCCTTCAGAGTCTGCTGTAACGGTTCCATCATCAACACTGCATCTTTGGGCCCCTTCAATTATCGACCATTCATACTCACCAGAGGATCCGCCTGTTGCAGTGAAAGATCCAGTCTCTGACGGATAGAGCTCTGCATAAGAAGGCGAGATGGTAACGATCGGCTGGCTCAGGGTGAAAGTAACTTCGGATGTATCAGTACCACCTGTGAAATCAGTGGTGCTCAGCCTTGCTGTATAAGCACCTTCAGGGATATCTTTAGTCTCTATGGATACAGTCCCACCCATGGCTTCGCCGGTGGATCCTTCTTCAAGCGTCTCGACAAGAGAACCGTCATCATATATCCCGATCTCATAGTTCACCGGATAGTCACCCTCATAAGCCCAGATATCATAATCGACATCATAACTGTTGTCATATTCCATGTCCTTATCCGTGGTTCCATCCGGATACTGGAGATCCGTGTCCACCAGAGCGCTCGCCACAGGCGAGAACAGCAGAAGGACTGCCAGTAAGATAAAGAGCCTTCTCATTTGTTATCACCGCTTTTCGTGTAATTATTATCACCGCTTACATCGATAGTAAATCCCAGCTTCGCCTCATTCGGATTGAAAGGTTTCTCATTGAAATTCCTCTCATACTTGCCGAACATTCCGAATATAGAATCATTGAAACCTACATCGACTTCCGCACCAAGGTATGGCGTTAATGCAGTAACATCCTCTGGCTGACCTGTCTTCACATCACGACCATTTTCATTCATCCTTGTAAGCTCCTTATATGTGGAAAAACCACCTGCCTTGGCACCGCCTTCCAGGCTGATCTCGAGATTACCTATCTGATATGATCCGCCAAGGGCTGCAGAGATATCATATTTCGGCTCTACATTGAGTTTGCTCTCCGACCTGTTGGTCTCGCCTGATTCCCAATCCTCGGTACCTTCAGGGAAAGAATTGCTTCCTCCGGAAAGGCTTGCATTGAATGTAGCATAAAAATTGAATTTGTCCCTATCTGTAAAGTCCTGCTTGTATCCCGCAGTTACCTTCTTCGCATTACCTCCGGCAAAGCCGCCGGCGACAGATGCTTGTCCATCATAACCTGTCCTGGAAGTGTCTTTCTCTACCTCTTTAGTCGTATCCGTTCTGGTCGAATCCTGACAATATTCCTCAACTGCCTTCTCAAAGGTCTTCATCCCTTCAACCTTCTCGACAAGATCATTTACTGTAACATCCTCTGTTTCATTCTTTAGATATCCGAGAATCTCATTATTGATCTCCGCAAAGTTCTTTGCATTATTAATAAGATCAGGATGATGCTCCTTTATTACCTCAAGGGTGCCTTTGTATACCTCAAGCTTCCCCTCAAGGCCTTCATCGCCAACCATTTCTTTAATTACCGAGTCTCTGACCTGTTTTGTATCATCGAAACTGTTAGCAACAGAAAGACTGTCATAAAATTGTTCTATATTCGCCGTTACAGAGTCTATAGAACTCATAGTCTTCTGCATGGAAGCGTCCTTGTCCTTCTGGCCGAATGCATTAAAAGATAAAGTCAGTGCCACTCCTGTCGATAAAATGTAATTAAGCGTCTTGTTCATGGATATACCCCCTTTGATTCTGATTTAATCACCATGTAATACTAACATATATATAAAACTTTTGAATTGTAATCACTTTACGGTAACGTCAATTAATAATTAGTATGGATTTGTATGGTCACCAATAGAAATATAAACGAAACCAATTCTCCGAGAGATCATGAGGTATATAATAATAGGGGCAGGGCCTGCCGGTTGTCATGCTGCTAAGCTTCTAGCAGAGAGAGGGAACGAAGTCACGATCTTTGAAGAGCATGAAGAGATAGGCAAACCCATCCAATGCACCGGCCTGATAACATCCTCTAAGGACCTCAAGCTTCCGGAGAGCGTCATAGCTAACAGGATCAGCAAGGTCATCGTGGAAAGCGGGAACGAAAGAGAGGAATTCAGGTTAAGGAACAAAGAGACAGTCCTCCACAGAGATAAGTTCGATAAGCTCATGGCCGGGAGAGCAGAGAAGGCAGGTGCCCGTATAAAGAAGGGCTATAAGTTCCAGGGCATAAATAAGGGGAAAGCGATAATCAACGAAGAGGAGTATGGATTCGATTACCTCATCGGTGCAGACGGAGCGAACAGCAGCGTAAGGAGATACCTTAATCCGGAAGGTATCAAGAAAGTGTTCGGATACCAGGATATAGAGAAAGGAAAGACAGAGAGAGATGTATTCAGGGTAGCTCTGGGAAAAGGGAAATTCTTCTCATGGGAAGTTCCTGAAGCAGCCGGGAAGATCAGGCAGGGAGCTATAGGCAGGAAAAAGACAGAATCAGCAGGCAGGAATACACAGGCAGGCATGATCCCGGTTTATGATAAAGACCTTGTTGTGAAGAAAGGACAGCTGATGCTCGTCGGAGATGCTGCAGGACATGTGAAAGCCAGTACAGGAGGAGGCATCTTACCAGGCCTGGAAGGAGCGGAGGAAGTGATAAGCTCCGGCAGGGATATGCTCAGGAACAAGGATCTCGAACTGCACAGACAGTTGAAGAGGCATAAGTTCATAAGGAACATCCTTGACCGATTCGATGACAGGGATTATGAAAAGCTTGTAAAACTTGCCGGTAATGTTAAGCACATCCTCGAGGAGGAAGACAGGGAAAAAGCCGATTTCATAATGAAGGTCATTTTGAGAGAGCCTGGCTTTCTCGGGTTTGCGGGCAAAATCCTGCCAATTCTACACAAGATTTATAAATAATTTGCTCACATCAGATGCGAAGGGGGTCACCAATGAAAAATATCAAGATCGATAAGAAAAAAGTCAATGTCATAATCACAATACTGCTGCTTCTCATTCCTTTGCTTGTGAGCGGCTATCTGAGGATCCAGCCGGACCAGCTTCCTCTCATGGATAAACAGGCTGAACAGAACGTCCAGCAGTTCTACAAGGGCAGGGTCCAGGAACAGGTGGATGAGAAATACGCCTATCTCCCTCCCGAGAAGAAGAAGGAGATGGTAAATGAACAGCTGAGCAGACTTTCCGAACAGGGAGGAGAGAGATACCAGAAAGAAGTTGAAAGGGCTTCCGAGCAGATGAAATCAAAGCTTAGGGACGAGAATGGCGATACATACCTCCTTGCGATAGACCCCTGGATGCAGTATCAATATACGAAGAACTATCTTAAGACAGGACATCCGGGCAATGAGATGATCGACGGAGAGCCTGTGAATACTTTGAGAGGAGGAAGGTTCGCTCATGGTGATGGTGACTCAACAAGGTTCCACCCGTGGCTGATGGCGAAATTCCACAACTTCATCAATATATTCAAGGACACATCCGTTATGAAATCAGTGTTCCTCTTCCCCCTTATATGGGTGACCCTTGCAGTCATTCCTGCTTTCTTCATCGGCAGGAGGCTGAGCAATAACCTCGGCGGTTTCATATCTGCGATGATAGTCGCTGTCCACAGTGCCATCGTGAGCAGGACAGTTGCAGGTTTTTCAGATACTGATGCCCATAACGTCTTCTTCCCGTTATTCATATTATGGTTCATCATAGAGGCCCTCTATACGAAGAGTTCGAGGAACAAGTATATCTTCGGGGGCTTAGCCGGCCTTTTCACCGGCTTCTACTCTATGGCCTGGACCGGATGGTGGTATCCCCATGATGCCATCGTCGGAGGCCTGATAGGCTATCTCATAGTGATGGCGATAAAGCACAGGGACAAGGTGAAGAGCTGTAAAGGCTTCTATGAGAAGTTCAAAGGCTCGGTTAATGTACTTGGAAGTTATATCGTCTCTGCATTCGTCTTCGTCGGTGTAGCCAAGACAATAGTATTCGGAAGCGCGATAAGTTTCTCGAAATATTTCCAGGCTTTCCTCGAGCCGGTGGATTTCATAAACCTGAAAGACGTCGCTATAACATCCATATGGCCGAATGTGATGACAACGGTTGCAGAGCTTAACCCGGCAAGCATACAGAAAGTGATGAACACGATGGGAACACCTGTGATATTCCTGCTTTCCATGCTGGGAATAGTATTCCTTACGATGCCAGCCGGGAAGATGTTCAGGAATGATAAATACCTTCTTGCAGGTGCTGGTGCATGGTATCTGCTCGTGATGGCCATCAAGGGCTCGATAGGAAGCATTCTCACTTTCGGTTTCCTTGTAAGCTTTCCTGTGATAGTCATAGCCATCTACTCGATGTTCTACAAGACACATCTGAAGCTGAGAGACAGTTTCCTTCTATTGCTGCTTTTCCTTGGTACATTCTATGCAGCTGTTAAGGGGATAAGATTCTCAGCATTATTCACTCCTTTCTTCGGTATACTTCTGGGAGTGGCTGCTGCCAGGATATACATAAGAGGAAGCGAATGGATCTCGAAGAACCTGAGCATAAACAAGGTTCTTACAAGGACAGTAGTGTTGATACTATTGTTATGGATAATCCTCCCTACGCCCATAAATGCAGGGCACGAGAGAGCTGTACACGAGATACCCAGCTATAACGATGCATGGGACTCTACACTAAGCACGATAAATGAGAGGTCTGACCCTGCTATAATAACCTCATGGTGGGATTTCGGCCACTGGTTCGTCGCAGGAAGCCAGAGGATGGTGACTTTCGACGGAGGTAATCAGGGAAGAAGGATCCACTGGGTCGGTAAGACCCTCGTAACGGACAGCGAGAAAGAATCCGTCGATATCCTCAGGATGCTCAACTGCGGACAGAACAGGGCTGTGGAAGAGCTCGAGGAAGAGATGGAAGATTATGAAGCTGTAAAGACCGTGCAGGAAGTGATCTCTGTCGACAGGGAAGAAGCCAGGAAGATCCTTGAAGAGAAAGAGGTTGAGGATAAAGACAAGGTGCTCGAATACACCCACTGCAAGGACACATACGATCAGTATATGATAGCTTCTGAAGACATGATCGGAAAATCCGGTGTATGGGGACATTTCGGTTCATGGGACTTCGACAGGGGTTTCATATACAACAGGGTCAACAGCATGGATGAAGGAGAAGCCCTTGAATTCCTTCAGGAGCAGAACTTCAGTGAAAACGAAGCGAGAAGGATGTATGCGAATATCCAGAGCAAGGACGGTGATGAATGGGTTGCCGAATGGCCGAGCTATGCTTCTGACCAGGCAGGATGCAGGGAGAACAACGGCACTTTAGCATGCCAGAACGGTCTCGTGTACGACCTGGAGACAAGGGATGCACAGGTAAGATCCCAGCAGGGAACTTTCACTCCAGTAAAGCTCGCAACCGAGATCAACGGCAGTTTCTCCGTCACCGAGTATGACAGCGGAGAGAACTACGGTGCTGTACTGTACAAGAGGAACGGCAATTACAGGTCGATACTGGCCCAGCCCGAACAGACGACGAGCATGTTCACCAGGCTGTTCTTCTTCGAAGGCAAAGGGCTTGACAACTACAACCTGGTATCTCATGAGACAGGCATAGACGGTAGAGACATATACCTCTATGAGGTAAACCTGAATGGGACGCAATGATTGGGTCGTCATACCTGCGAAGAACGAGGAAGAGAACCTTGAATATGTCCTGCAGGAAGCCAAGAACCTCTGCAGGAACCTTCTTGTGATTGATGATGCCTCTTCTGATAGGACAGCCGACATTGCTGAGAGATATGCTGAAGCCATCAGGAGGAAGAAGAGCCTCGGTAAAGGAGCTGCTTTAAGGCAGGGATGTGACGAGGCTGTAAGGAAAGGTGCTGAGAAGATCGTCGTCATGGACGCAGATGGCCAGCATGAGCCTTCCCTCATACCCTTATTCTTGGATGAGCTTGAGGAGAAGGAAATAATCTTCGGCTCGAGGAAGATAAACAGGGAAATGCCTCTCCTGATGCGCATAGGGAATTTCTTCATAAGCCTTCTCTCCAACAGCCTTTTCCATGTGAAGCTCAAGGACACACAATGCGGTTTCAGGGCTTTCACAGCTTCTGCTTACAAGAGGATAAGATGGAAGGGCGACGATTATTCGATGGAATCCGAGATGATCGCAAGGGCAGGGAAGCATAAGCTGAAGTATTCTGAAATGTTCGTGAAGACTCTCTATCATGATAATAATAAAGGAACTACTGTACTTGACGGAATAAGGATAGTCCTCGATATGATAAGGTGGAAGACAGGAGGGTTAAGATGAGAATCTGCTATGTCAACCCTACGTTCCTCATCAGGAGACCCATAGCCGAGCTTGTCGACAGATTAGGTGGGGATAATGAAATAGCATTGTTTGTACCAAAGAGGCCTTTCTCATCTATAGGGAAATGGCATAATGATAAGGCCCTGTCCAAAGCGAAGATATATTCGTATTCTGCTGTCTCTCTACCAGGTAAATTCGAATGGCCCATACCTATAACACCTATGTTCCTTGTGTATCTGTTCAAGATATTCAGGTATGATGTTATCCATATGTGGACCTATTTCTACATAAACTCATGGTTTGTCTTATTAAGCAGGCTTTTTTCAGGGAAGAAGCTAGTGATGAGCTGTGACACTTTCCCCGCATATTCTTTCAGGTCCGGCAGAGTGATTGATTTCTTGTTCAGGATCTATACTAAAGTATTCGGCTGGTTTTTGTTTGGAATGCCTGATAAGATCCATCTGTATGGTGAGAGTCTTAAGAGATATGCCAAAAAGATAGGTATCAGGGAGAGAAAGATTAATGTGATCCCTACCGGAATAAATCTTTCTAAGTTCAGTGGAGTTAGGAAGAGCCAGAGGAAAAGCATTGGTCTTGATAAGGACGATGAAGTTCTTGTATATGCAGGGCTTCTCGCACCGAGGAAAGGCATTGATATAATGTTAAAGGTCATGAAGAGGATCGATGCTAAACTTCTTCTCATCGGGGACGGGCCGTGGAGAAAGAGATATGAACAGATGGCTTTCAAACTTGGTGTTTCTGATAAGGTGGTTTTCCTGGGCTGGAGGAAGGATATCCCTGAACTGCTCAAGAGTTCAGACATTGTTTTTTTACCCAGCAGAGGAGAAGGGCTTCCTGGTATTGTGATGGAAGGGATGGCATCAGGACTGCCTGTCCTGGCCTCTGATATCCCATGCATCCCCGATCTTGTTTCGAACGGGAAAGAAGGTTATCTCTGCAGATCTGTAGACGGATTCGTCGAGGCTTTCTCAAAGATCAATTCTGGTATGGGCAGGAAGGCGAAAGAGAAGATCAGGAAGTTCAGCTGGGATAATCTTGTCGATAAGTACATGAAGATGTATAAACTCAGATAACCGGGTTATTGTGATTTAAGACAGAATCATCCTGTTCAACTCCTTCCGGAGGTCATTGCTAATCTGTATTGTTGTCATTATAGCGGATTATAATTGATTATAGTATATAAATCTTTCATCCAAGAACATTGAAGAAGTGTTTAAATATAAGATACTCAAGAAACTGGATGACATGAACAGTTAATTATAAATATCTAGCATACACTGTCTATCTTATGGATGTCGTGAAAAGGATTCTTGATCTGGATAAGAAAAAAAAAGTACTGTTCATCCTACAGTTCGGCTCAACCGTTGACGGGACAGAGACTCCGCGGTCAGATGTGGACATAACCATTTTCTATGAAGGGAGTGAGAAGGAAAGATTCAGGTTCAGGCTTTTATGTTCCGGAGATCTGCCTGACAGATACGATGTCCAGATATATCAGGACCTTCCTCTGTATGTAAGGAATGATATAGTGAAGAAACATAAAGTTCTTTTTGCCAGAGATGAACAGAAGATGAAAGAGATCCTGATCGATACCATAAGAGATTACTCAAGATTTGAGAAGTATCTGAACAATTATTATGAAGGAGCTGGTCTGATTGAAAGATAAGATACTCAAGAAACTGGATGACATGAACAGGTATATTGATGAGCTGTCCCAACTTATTCCCGGGACTGAAAATGAATATCTGGAGAGCCTTGAAAGGAGAAGGGCTTGTGAGAAGACCATGGAGCTGATAATAGATACGATGATCGACATATCATCCATAATAATATCCTCTAAAAACATGGGTGCCCCTTCAGATGAAGACAATATATTTGATAAACTTGAAAAAAATGATGTTATCCCAAAAAATTTTGCAAAAAGGCTGAAAGAGATAAAGGGTTTCAGGAACATACTTGTCCATAGATACGGCGAGATTGATGATAAAAGAGCCTATATCTTATTCAGTGAAGAGATCCAGGATTTCGAGAAGTTCAGGAATTATGTAACTGAGTATCTTGGGATTTGAACCGTCATGATGATTATTCACTAAGTGAATTTATATTTTATTTCCATCGAAACCCTTTGTTTTTGTTGAGAGATAAGTAGTATACTTTGGTCTCAACTATTACCCTTTTCACAAGGTTTAAAAATGTTCTCGGTTGATTTCTTTCTATGAAGTTAGGTATTGTGATTACTGGCCTCGGGACGGGTGGTGCTGAGAGACATCTGCTGAAAGTCTTGCCTGAAGTTTCGCATGAGAAATTTGTGGTTTCCCTGACTTCTCTTGATACGATAGGCAAGGAGCTTGAGAAGAAAGGAGTGAGAGTGTATTATCTGAAAGGATGCCTGTGTAAGAAGATATTACAATTCCGGAAGATCATTGTTAATGAAAAACCCGATGTACTGGATACTTATCTTATCCATGCCAATATTTTTGGTCGGATCTTTGGCAGGATGTTCGGTGTAAAAAAGATTGTTAATTCAGTTCGTAATGATTATTCCGATCTTAAAGTATTGAATTTTCTTGACAGATTGACAAAGGGAAAGGTTGATCTTTTTGTGCCGAATTCTTCTGCTCTTATCAATTATCTTAAGAGGAACGGTGTCTCTTCTGATAAGATAAAAGTCTTGCCCAATTGTGTAGAAACTTTCTCTGGGAAGAACATAAGGGAGAAGCTTGGACTTTCTAGTGAGGATAAGGTTATTGTCTCAACTTCCAGATTTCATGAGCAGAAAAAGATTGATAGCTTGGTTGAGGCTGCTTCTAAGATGCCTGGATATAAATTCCTGCTTGTTGGAGATGGTAAATCAAGGGAAGAGCTTGAAGAGAAAGCTTCTTCGAATGTGATATTCTTAGGTGAGAGGAAAGATATTGTAGATGTACTTGCAAGCTCTGATGTGTTTGTCCTTCCCTCAAGGAAGGAAGGGATGAGCAACTCCCTGCTGGAAGCGATGTCCGCCGGTCTTGTCTGTGTTGTTTCTGATATCCCTCAGAACAGGGCAGTTTTGGGTGAGATGGGTCTTTATTTCCCTGTTGGTGATTCCAGGAGATTGGCTGATATGATAAAAAAGGCTTTCTCTAAGAAAAGATTGGGTGAAAAGGCCAGAAAGCATGTTCTGGAGGAGCATAGCATTCCTAGTGTAGTCTCTAAGTATGAGGATATTATTGGGGAAGTAATGTCTAAGTGATCAGATCCCTTATTATTCTGTTCCGCTTTATCAAAGGCAGAAATTCTATATTATGGCCTTGTTTTTGTTTTGGTGAGGTTATTTCGCAAGTGCTCTTTCATTTTAGTGAGGATAAATCAAAAACCTTATGGATTTTTAGTAATAAAATTTACCATGAAGTAAAATTATTTACCTAAATTTTTTATATAATCCCTCACTTCCTTTATTTTATTTTCATTAATATTATCCAGAATTTTTCTGACATCCAATAATTTTCTTGACAAATCTTTTGAATCAAAATCCACTGGAATATTCTTAAGATAATACTGATTATCTATCCTTAAGTCCTTATCATCCCTGAGATCATTTGAGAAATCAAAATCGACTATACCCAATCTCTCTAAAAGAGCAATAACCTCAATTGTACAGGAATGAATCTCAGTTTTAATTCCAATTTTCATAAGTATAGAATATGCAGCAAGATATTCCGTATAATATTTCTGCGTAGCAATCCACATGTTTGAGCCTGAATCCTTTATCATATTTGTTATCCTGAGAGTCTCCTCGGCATTTGAGTAATATTCTTCTGCAAGGTTATCATTTGGTTTTATAAGTGCCAATCCTTTCTTTTTACACCATTCCAGACTCATTTATAGAGCACCTCTAAAAAAGAATCATGAGAGTTTATGATTAGGTGCTTGTCCCTTAATTCCTGAACAAATGCATCACTGAGATCTTTCTTTTTTGCTTTTAAGAAATGTATTTTTGTTGAATATGTCTGAGCAAATTCTTCCACTGTCTTTTTTATTTTCCCATTATCTGTGAAAGCAAGCAAATCAATATCACTAAAATCCTCGTTGAAAACTGAAGAACCAAATATCATGAATTCTGAATCATCGAAAAAATAAGAAAGCTTTTTGTAGAGCCTTTGAAAAAGAGTGTTCTCATCAAGAAAATTAATCAATCTTTCTTTTTCACATAGGCTCAAAAATTCCCATGTTAAGGGATTTTTCAAATTGAGCCTATAAAATAAAAATTTACCCCTCTTCTCTTGATTTAAAACATTATTCTTGACAAAGGGATTCAAACGATTTTTCAGGGTCTGATGAGGCTTTCCAAAATATTTTTCAAATTCATTCAACCCAACCTGCCTACTTAAATCAGGAAGGAATATCTCCAAATAAGTATAAAAATTTACCATTAGGTAAAACAAATTACTTATCGTATATAAATCTTTCTCCATCTAAGCACCCAGACACAAAATGATCAAATCCCGAAAGGATTATGTGGGACTCCATTATCTCTTTTATGAGATGGCTTTTTGTGTCTGAGTAAGATGCGGCGAACTTGAGATTTATGTCTTTGCCATAAATTTCTGAAATTTTTTTGAATACATCCTTAGTTTTTTCGTCTTCCTTTGAAAATACTGCAATATCAATGTCGCTATCTTTCGTCTGATAACCCTTTGCATGAGAGCCGAACAATATGATCGGCATATTGATGCCTTTTATCTCATCCGAAATATTTTTTAACATGATATTTTGGTTGAGATGTTTAATTGTTCTGTAAGCCTCTGCCATGACAAGATAATTCCTAGTCAAAGAAGATTTCTTGTCTAAGTAAAATTCTTTGTTCCTGCCCCTTCTTTCAAACCTTAGGATGTCTTGGAGTTCTTTTGTATGAGGAATCAGTGTGGTATGGCTTATTCCTGTTTTTCTTGAAATCTCAGATAAAGTAAATGTATTTTTAGTGAAATCTGTGAAACATGACAATATTTCAAGTTTTATATTTGTCGTTATTTCGACCATATTGTCTGTTCAGGGACAATTTTATTTAAATCTTATGGATTTTTCGTAAGAAAAATTATCTAGGTGGAAATCTGTTTACTTGGTGCATAAACCCGACCGAAAATTATATTAATTACAATGTTGTAACTATTGTAAATATGGCACAACACATGACAAAACGAATCCCTGTATCTGAAAACACATGGAAAGAACTTGGAAGGATAAAAGAGGCAGGCCAGACTTATGATGAGCTATTGGGAGATATGACAAAAGCATACAACAGGAGAAAGCTAGCTTCATCTGCAAGGGCTGCTAAAAGAGGAGAAGGGAATTGGCATAAACTGGAGGATGTCTGATGAGGCAGTTCAAATTAATCAACTTAAAAGATATTCATAAAAGGGGATAATATCTCTTTTCTCATTCTGTGCATGATCTTTTGTGCAGATTATTAATTTTATGCACAGTATAGCGTGCACAAATTTGAATGATTTTATTTGACGAAAGATTTATATATTAATAATTATATACTAACTATAGGTGATATATAATGAGCGTCACAACAATTCAGCTTGATAAATCGATTGTGGAATCACTTAAAGAAGCCAGGGAATACCCTAGACAGACCTATAACGATTTAATAAAGAACATGATTCAAATATTCAAGAGTGTAAAGAAAAATAACCAGTATGACGAATTCTTACACAAGATACAGCAACCAAAGATGAATGAACTATGGGACAATGACTCAGACGAGGATTGGGAAAATGCATAAGCCCGGAGATGTTGTCCTCGCCAAAGTCCAATTTACGGACACTTTTGAGATAAAAAAAAGACCTGCATTAGTAATTTTTGAGGAATTTGGCAATATTATCGTAGCAGGCATTACAAGTAACACCGAAATGGAAGGAATAAAATTGACCAAAGAAGAAGGTGCATTAAAAGATAGTGTAATAAAATTAAATTATATATTTACTATATCTTCTGCCATGGTTGAAAAAAATCTTTTTTCTCTCACTTCTCAAAAGAAAAAGAAAGTCTATGACGAGTTAATGGATAGGTTTTCTGCCATTAAAAGTTCATGAGCCTTTAGCGCAGAACCATATTTAATGGGAAGAAATAAAAGAATTTCACGAGGAGAGCAGGACAAGAATGACAATAGATTCCAGTACAATACACCCCTAATGAAAAAACTTGAAGGGTATTTTCTCCCTAGAGATCTCTAAAGAATACATTTTAAATGTTCAGCCTTTTTCTAAGATTATCGGTGTTCCCCACAGGTATTTTCTTATTCATTTGGCTTTCTTAACATA
>JBNJDG010000029.1:0-13518 GCA_051819665.1 Nanobdellota archaeon | reverse complement strand
TATCAGGCCAAAGACCAGGCCGACTATGACCATTATCAATCCATGCACTTTGGCAACCGAAACAGGATCTAAACTCTTCAGTTCTTTCATGATAAACACCTCCAGAATTTTATAAACACTGTTTATTTATAAATATACCTGAAATTCCCCGGCAAAATACAAAAAGATTTATAAATAGGGGTTAATAGTGTTAATCCTGGGTGAAGAGCCCGATTTTTAAAGGGGGAGATAAAATGAGAAAAGAATTAGCTTTGATTACTTTGTTGATGGTAGCTCTTATGCTGGCAGGATGTGAAGGGTCAACAGAACAAGTTCCTGAGGATACAGTACAGGATACAGGTGAAGATGAGGAGACACAAACTCAGGAGACCGAAACATCACCTGAAGAGGAGAACGAGCCGGCAGATACAGAAGAAGACACAGGAGATAATGCAGAGGAAGAACCGGCGGATGAATCCTTGGAGGAGTTCAGATCAATAGCAGAGAAGAACCCGGAATACAAGGTGACTTATGATGTCACGACAAGCAGTGGAAAGGAAGAGACAGTTACTATATATTCCCTGGATGGCGAAGGGCGTATAGATGCAGAGGGTCAATACAAAGCATGGCTGCTTGAGGATAAGACAGTTGTTGAATCCTCTAATGGAGACTGTATAGATCTGAGCAACATGGATGTAGGCGGATTTGATCCGGAATCCCTGCATAGCATGACAACTCTGCCTGAAGGGAAGATCACATCTGATGATAAATCCCTGACAGTCACATCAGAAGGCACAAGGAGCATAGCCGGCAAGAGTACTGACTGTTATGAATTTGTCTATGAGAAAGAGGGTGTACATCAAGTCTCTACCTATTGCGTGACAGACAGAGGGATACCAGCTTTTGTGGAGACTATTGATAAGAACAACAATGACGAGTTGATATCAAAAGCGGAAGCGAGTTCGATCGAAGACAGCCCTAGCAGCTCTGATATGGAACCTTGTGAACCTAATATGGACATCCCCAGCATGGGTTGATTCCTTATTCTTTTTTTATTCTATATTTTCGGGATAAAGAAAATTATTTAAACATAATTCTATGCCTGTATCAGTATGTTATCAGATAAGGAGCTTAAGAAGGAGTTCAAGAAGGAAGCCAGCAAGGACCCGGAGAATAATTATCCGACAGAATTCCTGAAGAAGGAAGGTTTCATGAGGAGAGAGTGCACAAGCTGTGGTACCTTCTTCTGGACAGTAAACGAAGATCAAGTGATATGCGGTGATCCTGAATGCCAGGGTGGCGTGAACATCACAGAGGATAATCCTGCAAAGAATGAGCTCAGCTATATCAATGTATGGGAGAAGATCAAGGAGATGCTCGGCCCGAGAGGCTATACTGCCATTGAGAGATACCCTACCGCTGCGAGATGGAACCCGACTACTGAATTCGTTATCGCTTCTATCGCGGCTTTCCAGCCTTATGTGGTGACAGGAGAGATAGAACCTCCGGCCAGGAAGCTTGTGATCCCCCAATTCTGCCTCCGCTTTGCTGATGTAGATAATGTCGGCATTACCGGCAGCCACATGACAGGTTTTGTTATGATAGGCCAGCACATGTTCGTCGATGAGTCAGAGTGGGATCAGGAGAAGGCTTTCAAGGATATATATGATTATCTGATAACGGGTGTTGGACTTCCTAAAGAAGAGCTCACTCTTCACGAAGATGCATGGGCAGGAGGAGGGAATTTCGGTCCGTGCATGGAATTCTTCTCGAGAGGTATAGAATTATTCAACCAGGTCTATATGCTTTATGAACAGACAGATTCAGGCAGGCAGCCTTTGAAGAATAAAGTGCTGGACATGGGCCTCGGCATGGAAAGGATAGCATGGTTCAGCCAGGGGAAGAGCAATATCTATGAGGCGACTTTTCCTGAGACCATAGCTAAACTGAAGGAAGCTACGGATGTATCATTCGATCAGGAACTCTATGCGAAGTTCTGCAGGTATTCCGCTCTTCTCAATGCTGATGAGGTTGAAGATATGGATACTGCCTGGGAGGATGTTGCAGGTAAGATAAATGTCTCTGTTGACGAGCTCAAACGCAAGATAGCTCCGATGACTGCCCTATATTCAGTGGCCGAGCATGCGAGGACTCTCCTTGTTGCTATAGTTGACGGTTCTCTACCCAGTAATGTAGGTGGAGGATACAATCTCAGGCTCATCTTCAGGAGAGCCATGTCTTTCATTGATAAGAATGGCTGGACAATCGATATGGGCAAAGTCGCGGAGTGGCATGCCAAAGAGCTTGAGGGGCTTTTCCCGGAGCTTTTGAAACACCTTCCCAATGTGAAGAGAGTCCTTGATGTCGAGAAGGAAAGGTACTATGAGATGAAAAGGAGGAGCAGCCAGATCGTTAAGCAGGCCGTGAAGAAGGAGATAAACACAGAGACACTTCTTGACCTTTATGACAGTAAAGGCATAAGCCCTGAGATCGTGAAGGAGGAAGCCAAGAAGCTCGGCAAGGAGGTTGAAGTACCTGAAAATTTCTATGCTCTTGTCTCGGAGAGGCATGAACAGCAGGAGATAGATACAAGCACTAACAAGGAAGAGGTTGATATTGGTACTGTGTCTGATACAGAGATTCTCTATTACGGTGACTGGAGGCCGGATGAATTCTCAGCCAAGGTCCTTAAGATAACAGACAACCATGTTATCCTCGACAGGACCATGTTCTATCCAACATCAGGAGGACAGCTTCACGATACTGGAGATATAAACGGAGACAGGGTGAAGAGGGTCTTCAAGCAGGGCAATGTCATCATACACGAGATGGAGAACATCTCATTCTCAACCGGAGATAATGTAAGAGGCAAGGTTGATCCTGAAAGGAGAGAACAACTTGCAGAGCATCATACCTCTACTCATATAGTCAATGCGGCTGCGAAAGAGGTCCTTGGGGATCATGTCAATCAGGCAGGTGCGAGGAAGACCCTTGATAAAGCCACCCTTGATATAACCCATTATCAGAACATCGGTGATGGCGAGCTCAGGGAGATCGAGAGGATAGCCAATGACATCGTAGAAAAGGACATAGAGATCGAGAAGAAATTCATGCCGAGAGAAGAGGCAGAGAAAGAGCATGGTATGAGGATCTACCAGGGTGGAGCAGTCCCAGGGAGAAAACTGAGGATTGTAAATATAAAAGGCTATGATGTTGAGGCCTGCGGTGGGACTCATCTAAACCGGACATCGGAAGCAGGAAGGATAAAACTTCTCAAGAGCTCGAAGATACAGGATGGCATTGTAAGGATAACCTTCACAGCTGGTGGTAAAGCGGAGGATGTCGCGAATGAGGATCAGAAGATGATCGATGAGGCAGCAAACCTGCTCAATTGTAAGCCCTCACAGATACCTGCAAGGGCGGAAGAGCTTTTCAGCCTGTGGAAGAAGGCAAAGAAAGCCAAGAAGAAGGGCAGGGAGATGCCCGATCTTACTCTCAGGACAGAGGAAGAATCAGAGGGTGATGTCCTTGCTGAGGCTGCTGAGAAACTGAAGACACAGAAAGCTCATGTCCTGTCTTCCATAAAGAAATTCAGGAAACAGCTCGATGAGTTCAGGGATTGATATGAGAAAATACAGTCTCCTGAAGAACATGCCCGATAAGGGGATAAAAAGGATCATTGACGGAACTGAATTTTTCATGTTCGATAGTTTTTCAACTGAGAAATTCAACAGGTCAGGCAAATCTATAGATGAATACAGGAGATCTATCTTTAATCATCTCAGGCTTGTACAGGAAGGTTATCTCAGCTTTCATGGAAAATACCATGGTTTGGCTGTTGAAAGGCCAGACTCATGTATTGTCACCAAGGATAAGGGAGGGATGAAAGTAGATTTCATTGTTTATGAGGAGTTTGATGACATCACTTCTCTTCTTACCGGCAGTTCCAAAATGATAAGGTTTAAAAATAATTCAGAGATGGCTTTCAACAATTATGTAGGTAATGAATTCCTCTGGAAGGAAGACAGGCTTGTGAAATATGGAATGCCTAAAGAAGTCTCAAAAAATTCAAACCTGAAGATGAGCATGGCACTTGCAGACCAGGTAGGTACGATAATCCTCGCTAATTATGGATGGAAGGCTGGAGATAAACACTACACCTGGAAAGATCTCTCGATCTCTGTGGAAGGCACTTACATGAATTCTAAAAGGAGTTGAGCTTCGTCTGTTCCTTATTCTCCTTCAGGAGCCTGCTCTTCTGTATTATATGATCGATGCTTATACCGAACTTCTTCTTCGCAATGGCCTTGGCATACTTTAACATCAGATCCTGGTCAGCGAAAGTCACTGGCGTGTTCTTCATAGCGTTCCTTGCCGCTTCCCTTGTTACCCAGACGCCTAAAGGAGAAGTATACTCATCCGTGATGAGCCTGATGGCGAGGATCTTCGCTTTCCTTTTAGCCTTTTCAAGATATTCAAGAGCGGCCAGCTGGGCTGTGAAATAGGCACCTGCAGTCTCCTGTACATAATCTTTCCTCCCGAAGACCCCTTCTGAATCAGAGGCAATCACATCAGGACGTCTCGTATGGACCTCGAAAAGCTCATAACCCCAGCTGTCCGGGAAGAGCATGATGATATAATAATTTCCCAGATGATCACCGAAGAAAGCCTTATGGTCTGAATGGTTATTGTCCTTTATCTTTTCTTTCAATTGACTGCACAGATTCTGGTCTACTGCGGTGATGCTCCATTTCGTAGGGACCATCTTCCTCTGGCTTTTCACTCCAAGCTGTCCGACCGAGAAGACTTTGCTGAGGAAAGCCTCGTCAAATTCGTTTTTATATAGATATGACATAGCATCTTCTGCTTTCAGATCAGTGTCATCAACAACCTTGTCCACTTTCCTGTCTATCTTCGGGTTCGAGGTAGCTTTAGCTTTCTTTATCTCCGCTTTAGGCCCAGTGGGAGCCATCATGTTATTGACATTCGAGGTAAATACGGGTCTTTTGGTCAGGTCGATCTCCACATCTACAGGTCTTTTGGCCATACCTATCTCTTTGCTCAGCTCTTTCAGCCGGTCACCGGACTTTACGTTAGCCTTTTTCCTTGCATTCACCAATTCAGATCTAAGGCCCATTATGCTGTTGACGGAGAAACCTTTCTTTGCCCAATACCTCGGGGCGTCGTATTTCCAGTTGTTCTCGCTGAGGAATTGCGGGCTCATTATCCCTACATTCACATTGGGATAGTTGTAACTTCCGATGAAAGGAGTGGGTGCAGAACCGGAGAAACTCTCCTTGAGCGACTTTTTCTTCATATTGAACCTTATCTTCCTGGACTGGCAGATAGGGCAATCAGGGTGCTTATTGTTCTTATGGTCGCACTTGATGGGCGGGAGCTTCATAGAGTATAGTAAGAAGAGCTCATTTATAATTCTTCAGTTCCGGAGATGTTTAAGTGATCCTTTTGTGTAATCTGTCTTTTTTAGCGGTCCTTTCTTACTGGGATTTTCTGTTCTGTTCATCGTCGGATAATTATCCTTGGACAACAAGTTTTTTTCTAACATATGCTTGCTCAGGTCATCTGCCAGGTTGTTGATTGTCTCCATACTGTAACCTCCTTTGGAGACGAGTTTTTCGGCCAGGTTCTTCCTGAGTCTGTTGCTATAGAATTGGCTGAGATTCTTCTTTGCAAGGAAAAGTTCCATATCATCATAAGAGGTATCCCTCTCTGAAAAGAGTGAATCGGTGATGCAGTGGTCAGAGATGAGCTTCGATATCTTTTCTGAATATACCTGTGATTCCTCCTCTCCTGTGAGAAGATTGAGAGGATAGTCTTTTACTGATTCGTGGAGGCTTCTTTTCATCTCAGAGAGAACCTCTTCAGGTTTTCCGTATTGACGGAGCTCTTTCCAGGATTCTCTTATTATACTGTGGAAAATCTGAAGGCTGCTCTTCCTTATGTTATAGGTTACTCTCTCGGATAATGTTTTTCTGAAAGCTTCCTCCACCTTTAATGCGTCCTCTATACTCTGGGAGACACCATACTTTTCCAGGATATTGAAGATCTTCTCCATTTTTCAGTTAAGGCTGCCTTCATTTATGTCCATTGAACCATAGGTCTTCTGGTGTACATACTGCCTCTCTTTAGACTCGCTGTAGCGTTCTTTCAAAGCCTCATTGATCTTCGGTTTAGTGTATATCCTGGAGAGATCCTTGGAGAGCTTGTCGATTGTATGGCCTGTCCTTAGGAGTGAATCTTTCTGAGAAGGTCTTAGTTCATCCCTGAATCTTTGTAAGTAGTCTTTCTTAAATTCTTCCCTGAAACAGAGTTCATAGCATTTTATATCTTCCAGCCTGTCAAGAGAGGATTGATTCTTCAGATGTTCAGAGAATTTGTTTCCGGTGAACTCAGCTATACTTTCAGCTTCCTTCTTTGCATTCACATATGCCCCAATGATCTTCAGATAATTATCCCTTTTGAAGCCATATTGCTTTAATGTTTTGTTCACTTGTTCTGTCTCGTCCATAGAGGCTAGCAGAGCATGCTCTTTAATAAATTTTTTTATTTTTTGTCATCATCGAGTGTTAACAGTCAACAAAAACGTTTATAAACTACACCAAAGAACCAGCTCCTATGAAGGAAGAGAGATTCAGGAGACTGAAAGAGGAGCTTGATTCATGCAAGAACCCGCTTTTCCTGTATGATGATGATCCTGACGGGCTCAGCTCTTATCTTATATTAAGGAGATACAAGGGAGAGGGTCACGGCACTTTCGTCAAATCAGTCCCGAGAGTGGGAGAGATGTTCCTCAGGCAGGTTGAGAAGCATGATCCTGACAAGATTTTCATCCTTGATATCCCTAATATTGATGAGGTTTTCCTTGAAGGGATCAATGTGCCTATAGTCTGGGTTGATCATCACGAGCATGAGAGCCAGCCGGAATATATTGTTTCCATAAACCCTCATGATGAGGAATATCCGGAGAACATCTCTACTACAGAGATATGTTATAAGGCTGTGGAAGAGGATCTCTGGATAGCTGCTCTTGGAGCAATCGGTGACTGGACACTTCCCTCTTACTTACCTGAATTCATAAAAGAATATCCTGACCTTATAGGCGAGATGCCTTCCTCTCCTTCTGAGGCTCTCTTCGACACAAAGTTCAGCGAGCTCATAACCACGATATCCATGGTGCTCAAGGGCGATACGAATCACGGGAAGAGGTGTGTGAAGAAACTGCTTGAGATAAAGAGCCCTTATGAGATAATCAACAGGACAAGCCAGCAGGGAGATTACATTGCCAGGAAGGTAAAGCCGATGTATGAGGAATACAAAGCTCTCCTTGACAGGGCCCTTGAGCAGGAAGAGGAGGACGGGATTATCTCTTTCATATACGAGGCGAAGAATTACAGTTTCTCTAAAGAGATCTCCAATTATCTCCAGCACAGGAATCCTGATAAGGTCATCATCGTCGGAAGGAAGAAGAACGGTGAGTACAAGCTGTCTATAAGGGGTCAGCAGATAAACATACCTCCTAAACTTGAGAAAGCCCTTGTTGATATTGATGGTTATGGCGGAGGTCATGAGCATGCATGTGGAAGCTGCATCAATGCAGAGCATTTCGATGTTTTCATTGAGCAGCTGAAGGACCAGGTCAAAAAGTAAACTTTATAAATGACGTGTTTTTCCAGAGCTTCATAAGCGCTGATGGTCTAATGGCTATGATTGCGGCCTTCCAAGCCGTCGATCCGGGTTCAAATCCCGGTCAGCGCATATTACCTTTCCCCCCTACTAATTCTGGTGATAGAAGATTTCCGGATTTTTCTGGTATAAATTTATTAAGAAAAGATAATTTTTTATATCTGATGAACTAAATCTGGTTGAGAAATATGCGAAAATTTAATTTTAGTTATGATGTGGAGAATGATGATCTTTTATTATTCAGGCCTAGATCAAAGTCCAAAGGCAGTGTTGAATTAGGGGATATTGTCTTTGATTATGATAGTAAGAAAGAATTTGTTGGGATACAAATCGTGAATGCTTCAAAATTTCTAAGGGAAATTACAGGGGAAAGAAGTAGAAAACTCAAGGAGATCTTAACAGGTCTTGAAAGTTGCATGGTGAAAACAACTTATAAAGGGAATCTGATGATTGTCAGGCTTGAATTATTGAGTAAATCTAATGATAAGATAAATCCGGTCTTCTCAATCCCGAGGATCGCTAAATCAAGCCCTTCAATAGCTGAAGCGTAAAAAACAATGTATAGAGGATTTCCGGATAATCTTGCAAAAAGTTTATAGAAAACTAAATATTATAATACACAGGTGGTTTGATGATTCATAAAAAAACTAATCTGAAAAGAAGAATCAATCTTTTCCCGAATGATAGACTGAAAAAAGAAAATAAGGAGTTAAGGGTAACTTGAGAAATTCTTAGCGATAAGAAGGTTATGAAAGACATAAAATCTTCTCTAAAAAGCATAAGCAAGGGAAAATTCAAGAGATTGTCGGATTTATAAGATGTATGACAACTAAGACGAATTTGATAAAAAATAAGCCTCTTTCAATTATGTCCCTTAAAAAAATAGTTACTTTTATATAGTGGTAATTTTACCTCAAAAAATATGAACAGAGACCCTGTTTTTGAACCAGAGAAGATAAGTTATAAGGTTAAACCCTTAGATGATTTTGAAGAGCTCCAGAGGATTGCATCAGCTAATAATTCCTGCATAGGGAAGGGTTCTAGTTTAGATGGCATCAAGATGACCAATCTTGAGAAATATGAAAAAGCAAAGAATGATTTTTATAATCCAGAAGTGGATTATTTTTCTTTTGATAATAATCAAGACATATTAGGTTATATAAGAATTTTCAATGATAAAGAGAATAATGGCTGGATAGATGGTATGGTCCCGAAAAGGATAGGTGATCTTGGACAGATTATCCAGTCACTTCAGAACAATTATGAAAACATGTTCTTTAAAGAGAAATTCCTGAAAAAAGGATTTTTTGATGGCCCGGAAACCCTTGATAAGAAGTTCCTCATGGATAATGCACCTGAATATTCAATGAACTATGAGGTAGGGGAAGAATATGAAGTTATCAACATGTTTGAATATTTCGGAGGTTCTTAGTAAACATCTTCCAGAACTCTTAAATAAGGCTTATAGGAACACAGTGAAAAAATGAAAGCGATAGCACTTTTCTCAGGTGGATTTGACAGCATGCTGGCGGTAAAGCTTGCCGAGGATCACGGCATAGAGGTGAAGGCCGTATCCTTTGTAACGCCTTTCTTCGGCAATGAAGAGAAACTCAGAGAGGCAGCTGATGCTAATGATATAGATATAGAGGTCTTTGATGCCAGTGAAGATTATAAGGAAGTCCTGAAAAATCCGAGAAGGGGTTTTGGTAAGAACGCAAACCCCTGCATAGACTGCCGGATGCTCATGCTCAGGAAAGCGAAAGAGATTATGCAGAAAGAGAATGCCGATCTTATAATCACAGGCGAGGTCCTCGGGCAGAGGCCTATGTCGCAGCAGAAAGAGAGGTTCCTCTATATGGAGAAGCATCTCGGCCTTAAGGGGAAGATACTTAGGCCTTTATCTGCGGGCATTCTTCCTCCTGTCGATGCTGATGTGGACACGAGCAGCTTCCCGTCCATAGAGGGAAGATCCAGGAAATATCACGAAGAATACACGGAAAGATACGGTATCAACAGCTCTTTCGCTCCGGGAGGGAATTGTCTCCTTACAGAACCCAGATTTGCACCGAAAGTTTTCGACATGCTCAGGTATAAGAGGGATTTCTCTGTAAGGGATATGAAATTATTGAGCATAGGCAGGCATTTCAGGAAAGGGGGAGAGAAGATAATAGTTGGAAGGAACAAGGAAGATAACGAGGCTCTTGAAGAGATGAGAAAGCATGAGACCCTTATTAAGCCTGTTGATGAGAAAGGTCCTACAGCTCTTTTAGACGGGAAGGACAGGGAGACAGCAGCTTCATTGATAAGGTACTATGCGAAGGACACAGGTGCAGATATAAAGGACGACCAGGGAAAGATAAGCACAAGGCAGCTTTCAGATGAAGAAGTTGATGATATGCTGATTACCGTTAGAAATTGAAGAATATCCGTAAATATTTTATACAACTGCATATTTTGTGATAATCATGGACATAAACGAGCATAAAAAGAAATTCGATGAGGTCATAAGGAAGTACGGGCTTGAAGAGAAAGCTGATGAGATAGCGGATTATGTCCTCAAGAAGGGCAATGTTGAAGTTGATGAGTTCGCAAAGCTGTTCAATATAGAAGTGGAAGATGCGAAGATACTTCTCTCTTTCATAGAGAAAGGCATCAATTTCAGGAGCAATAAACTTAATTAATGAGTTTTCTTATCCCATCACTATGGAAAAAGGACATTCACTCGGGATCAAAAGGCTTGATATCTATACACCTAACAGCAGAACCCCGGCAAGCCTGGAAGAGCAGGGCCCCCTTATCAACGGAGCTTATATAGAAAATCTAGGGGATTCTATAGTCAAGGTCACCCTTGATTATCCTGAGAAGATAAGGGAAGACTATGGGAATGTTGCTTTCACCCATCTCTGGAAAGGCACATTAGTTGATAACCTTGGCAGGGATGACCTGTCTCCTGAGATTCTGAAGAGCATAAATGAGCTATATAGGAATCTTGATGACCTTATTCAGCCGGTGAAAGAAATATTTGAGGAGATAGACGATAATTACAGGATATTCTCTTCGATTGACAGGATGATAGCAGAGAACACCTCAGCGTATAATATCATAATTGGCAATGATGACGGAAGCTATAAGTTCTTTGATGTCCTGAAGAATAATGGGTATAGTGCTTTCGAGAAACTCTCTTCATTGAAAAGCATCGATGATAGCTTCCTCAATAAAAAGGGAGAATATATGAAGAATCTTGAGATAGGCAGGGACAGAACTTTTGTAAATGACTGGGAACCCGATGTTTATGTGAAAGGAACTACGCCTACAGAAGCCGCAGAGAACGCGCTCAATATATATGAGAATCAGGACAGGTTCTGAGACATTAGTCTCTTCTGCCAATCCCTGAGTGATCTGTTCTTACCTGTAAGGACGATGTCGAGGATCTGGTCCTTGCTCATCAATTGAGAGGGTTCGATATTATTCTCCTCCGCAATCTTCTTCCTCTTCTCCAGGAGCTCTGAATAATGTTTTTTCTGGACAGGCTTGAGCTTCTTGTTCTCTTTCCTGAAAGGCAGTTTCTCCTCCTTCCCCTTCCTGACGGCTTTGGAGAAATCTTCTGCTTTCTTCCTCACGATAGGATGCACCCTTTTGAGATTGCTCCAGAATTTGACTGAAGTGTTCTTCTGTTTCGCGAGCTCTATAAGCCTCTTTGAATGGATCAGGAAATGCACCGGCCTGTCCACTTTACTGGCCAGCCTCTCCCTAAGATCGAAGAGCCTCTTGAATACAGCTCTGTCTGTATCCTCTAGTGATTTCGCGCCCTTCACATCTATATAAGTGGGTTTTTTGTTTGGATAATCCTTGTTCTCAAGATGTTTGAATTCCTCTTCAACCCAGGAGAGTTTACCCTCTTTCTTAAGCCTCTTCCTGAGCTCATGGTAGATGCCTATAAGGTATTTGGTGTCCATGACGGCATACTCGAGCATCTCTTTCTTCAAAGGCCTCTTCGTCCAGTCCGCTTTCTGGAACTTCTTCTCGGGCGAGACATTGTATAATTCTTCAAGAAGGCTTTTCAGCCCTGTCTTCTCGAAATCAAGGAAGGAAGCCGCTAGCTGTGAATCGAAGATGTTCTTCGGCTTGCATCCCAGTCTCTGGAGAACCTCGAAATCGAAATTCACATCATGGAATATCTTCGTTATCCTGTCATCATGCATGAGCTTCTTAAAAGCTGAGATATCCTTGATAGTGATAGGATCTATAACATAATCCTTGTCATCCGAGGAGATCTGTATCAGAGCTAGTTTCTGCCCGTAATGATGGAGATTGTTCTCACATTCAAGGTCTATACCTATGACCTCATACTTACTCAGTTCCGAAACTGCCTGTTCAAGTTTCTCTTCGTTGTCAACGTAAAACATATCCATCACTACATAAAGGTGGTTTAAATATTTTTAGTTGTGAAGCACATCAAGTATCTGGTCACCGAACCTGGATATCTTCGAGGGACCCATGCCATAGATCTCCTTAAGGTCATACCTCTCCATGGGCATCTTTATGGAAAGGTCGATTATCGCCTTGTCTGAGAGTATAAGATAGGGAGCTACGCTGTATTTCCTGCTCATCTCCTTCCTCCATTCCTTCAGTTTATCCACCACATTCTTCGGTTTCTCGGCTGTAGTGAGCATATCCTTCATGCTGTCGGTGATGAAATATGTAGGCCTCGTTCCCGAATATGTAAGGTAAAGGTTCTTCCTGGCCCTGCTTATGGCAACATAGAACAGCCTTTTCTCCTCTTCCTCCTGGTCGTATTCATCAACTTTAACCATGTCAACGACCGGGTGTTCGCTCCCTTTACAGGGGAAATTCAGGCTATTACATCCAATCACGAAGACTTTCTCTGCCTCGAGCCCCTTTATTGCATGGATCGTGGCGAGAGTGACCTCGTCCTTACCTGCTTCTACTGATCTCCTTAGCTCATCACTCCTCAGGACGTGTTTTATCCCTCTCTCCTTCATCTTCAGAGAGAGTTCCTTGAGCTGCCTGTTAGTCCTCGCGAGGACGATTATCTCCTCATAAGGTGTCTTTGAGGATAAGATACCCTGGATCACGAACTCGAACTCTGCGCTTTCAGAACCGAAATTTAGGAGCCTCATATCAGTCTCCCCCTCTTTCACCGATTCGAGATCGGGCATCTTCATGTCCTTGATGGCCTTGTTCATAAGCTTCACCAGCTTTCCTGTAGACCTGTAGTTCTTCCTTAGAGCTATGACCTGTCCTCCTTTTTCCTGGAAATTGAGTATGAAGTTTATATCAGAGCCTCTCCAGCCGTATATAGACTGTCTCGGGTCGCCGACACAGAAGATATTGTCAGGTGAGAGTATATTCAGAAGCTCCACCTGGGAGGTATTGACGTCCTGATACTCATCTATGAGGATATGCTCAAAGGAAGGAATAAGCTCTTCCTTCTCTTTCAGGATGTTTATGGTGTCCATCAACTGGTCCGCATAGTCTCTCAGCGAGTGCTTTTTCATGAAAGCATCTATATATCTGCATATCGAGAAAACTAATGAAGCTGCCTTATCATCCGTGTAGAACTCCTCGACGCCTTTGAACTTTGAATAATCCCTTATGAAGAAACAGTCATTGAGGAAGATATTGGCCAGTTCCTCATTGGTCTTTCCTTTCTTCTGCTGGGGAGTGAAATAGAGATCGAGGGCATCCCCGATAGAAAGCCCGAGAGCCGAGACAGCCTTGTTTATTATCTCTTTCTTCTGCCTGTAGTTTATGACCTTCATGTTGTTCTGTGTCTTAAGGAATTTCTCACAGAAGGAATTGAAAGTCTCCACC
>JBNJDG010000028.1:0-13826 GCA_051819665.1 Nanobdellota archaeon | reverse complement strand
CTGAAATTGCGATAGGATTATTAACACTGTCATTAAAAACTCTTAAATATATACTTCTTTGAACAAGCATACAATTATCGAAAAATAAATTACAGGGGGTATAATATATGGCGAATCTTATGGATAAACTGATGGATAAGCTTGACAAGAAGATGAAGAAGAAGGCAAAGAAGAAACCTTGCTGCTGCAGTGATGAGAAAGAATGCTAGACTGGTTATTATATTCTTTTTTGGGTCTTGATCCGACAAACGCTTGGGTAAAGTCTCTGGAATTTTTCATTTATGATTCTGTAAAGATATTACTCCTGTTGTTCGTGATGATAACAGTTGTTGGTTTTATCAGGACTTATGTTTCCCGGAAAAATATGAAGGCCTGGCTTTCCGGCAGGAAGTATGGTTCAGGGAATCTTATGGCTTCAGGTTTCGGAGCCCTTACTCCTTTCTGTTCTTGCTCATCTATACCCATCTTCCTCAGTTTCCTGAAAGCCGGTGTCCCCCTGGGCGTCACTTTCTCCTTCCTGATAACTTCTCCTCTAGTGAATGAGTACCTGGTTGTCCTGATGCTTGGTTTTTTTGGCTGGAAGATAACCCTTGCTTATGTGATAAGCGGTGTATTGATAGGTGTTCTCTCGGGTCTTGTCCTTGGCAGGATGAACCTGTCTGGGTATATTGAAAAAGACATGGTTCCTGAAGAGAAAGAGAAAGTTTACAATTCATTCAAGGAAAGGCTCAGATTTGGTCTCTCCGAATCAACATCCATTGTCAGAAAACTCTGGGTCTGGATACTTGTGGGTGTTGGTGTAGGGGCAGTCATTCATAACTATGTTCCTGCTGAGACAGTCCAGTCTCTTGTAGGAGGTAGTATTGCAGCTGTGCCTCTGGCAGTCTTATTAGGTGTTCCAATGTATGGTAGTTGTGCGGCCATAGTCCCTATAGCTGTAGCTTTATTTAACAAAGGTCTACCTTTAGGGACAGCTTTAGCGTTCATGATGGCAACTGCTGCTTTAAGCTTCCCTGAAGCTGTCATACTCAGAAGAGCGATGAAATTAAAACTTATACTGATCTTCTTCGGGATAGTCGCCCTGGGGATATTGATAACAGGTTATGTGTTTAATGTGCTTCAGTATTTGTTATGAATGATTATTCTCTGTCAAAATATTTCCCTAAATTTAATGCAATGATTGTTTGTATTTTATCTTCCTGGAGCTGCGTTCCTGTATTAAGAAGCGTTGTTCTTGCCTGAGGATATTCTTTGATGAATCTTTCCAACTGCCTGTAATCTTCTCTTTTTGGCCTTTTTTTATATTTTATTTCTATGGCTCTAATCGAACTTATCTCATCTATTATCAAATCCACTTCATGTTTCTGTTTATCCTGCCAGTACTTGAGTTGATGTATTTTTTCCTTCAATAGTTCGCTTATTATGTAGCCTTCAAATAAGAGACCTGTATCTGAGCGTATACCTGTCTTATTAAAATTATTTATGAAGTAGTTCCTGACCCCATTATCAATAAAATATATCTTTGGTGTTTTTACGAGTTCTTTGTTTTTATTGGTATAAAAAGGCCTTAGCTCAGTCGTGATATATGTCTCATTCAATACTTCGATGAATTGTTTTACTTCATAAGTCGTCAAATTGCATCTGTCTGCCACTTCTTCATACTTTATCTTATGGCCGTTGTTGATTGCTAAATATTCGATTACTTTTTTCACTCCTATAATCTTATTGATGGCAAGATATTCGACTAATTCTTTTTTCACATAAAGATCAAAAATATTGTTAAGCCTTTTAATCTTCTCTTCTCTTGTCTTTGCTAAAACAACTGCAGGGTACCCTCCGAAAATCAGGAACTCCTCCAGATATTTTTCTAATGGAGGGAATTGGATGTTTTCTCCTGCCAGTTTTTTGATATTTTGATATTTATTGATTGCATCCTTGTCTCCTTTAAACTTCAGGAATTCTTCGAAACTTAAAGGGTGAAGATTGTGTATGATCTTTCTTCCAGCAAGTGATTCCTGTACATTGTTCTTAATTTGGAGTGATGAGGATCCCGTTGCATAAATCTTGATGTTCTTATGGTTGTCATAAAGATTTTTCATTATTTTGGTTATGTCGCCGTATCTTTGGAATTCATCAAGAAACAGGTAAAATGTCTCTTCTTGATCTTTCTCATATCCATGAAGTTGAAGCGTGCTTATGATCTGTTCATAGCTCTCTAGTTTGAAGGCGTTTGAAGCTATATCTAGGTCTAAAAATAATGCGTTATTATCTGTCTTACATTCATCATAAACCTGGTGCAGCAGGGTTGTCTTCCCTACTTGTCTGGGGCCTATTATGATTGATATTTCTCTTTCCTTCTTTTCTCCAAGGAGTGTATCGTAAATTTTTCTGGTTAGCACAATCTCACCAAAATAAACTTTATTTTGTTTTAGTTATAACCAAAACAAAAAGCCATTAGATATGGTTATATTTAAGTGTTTTGTTTTAGGGCAATTATGGTCAGAAATATGGGTTCAATAAGGGTGTAAATAAAAGGTATATAGGCATGTGTTAGATCATGTTTTAAGTATCTTTTATTGGGTATTCAAACATCATGGTTCTCAATCCTCACTGTTTATAGCAAATGTTAAAAATCCTGCCTGAACACCAGCGATTATGCCAGAGAAAGTTGTCGTCGGAATGTCGGGAGGCGTTGATTCATCGATCACCTTATACCTATTGAAGGAACAGGGATATTCACCTATAGGGGTATCTATGATCTTTTACGGCATAAACAAGGAGAATCCGGCTTCTGACTCTATAGAACATGCGAGGGAGATCTGCGAAGAGCTGGATACACCCCATCATGTACTTGATGTCTCGGAGGATTTCAGGAAGACAGTTATAGAAGGATATTATCTAAAAGAATTGAAGGAGAAAAGGACTCCAAACCCGTGCATCTACTGCAATCGTAATCTGAAATTCAGGAAACTCTTTGAGTTTGCAGATAAGAATGACATAAGATATGTTGCAACCGGCCATTATGCGAAAATAAGGGATGGAAGGCTTTTCATGGCGAAGGATAAAGAGAAGGACCAGACTTACGGCCTTTGCCTGTTCCCTAAAGAATGGTTGAGGAGGATCATCCTGCCTTTAGGCGATTACACGAAGGATGAGATCTATAAGATCGCTAAGGAGAATGAATTCCATAAGCTGGTGAACAAGAAACAGAGCCAGGACCTATGCTTCATGGATAAGAAGGATATGAAACCTTTCATCGAGGACAATCTAGGCAGGAATCCCGGAGATATAGTGGATGAGGAAGGGAATGTTCTCGGGAAGCATAAGGGCCTTCATTTCTATACCATAGGTCAGAGGAGGGGACTTTCACTTCAGGGGACGTATTATGTCAAGGAGATAGACAAGGAGAAGAACACTATCATAGTCACTGATAAGAGGGAGGAGACTAAGAATAAGCAGCATATCAAATTGAGCCCTTATAATATGATTGACAATATTGATGAGCCTGTGAGGGTAATGGCGAAGATCAGGTACGGGGATTCCCTATCTAGCGAAGCGACAGTCTATCCTCCGGAAGATGGTTCCATAAGGGTCTCATTCGATAAGCCGAGGAAAGCGGTTACTCCGGGGCAGTATTGCGTGTTCTATAAAGCTGAGGAATGTCTCGGAGGAGGAGTCATAAGTCACTGACCCAAACAAATATATATTATTTCTAAGCCTCTCTCGACTATGGCCAAACCGCAGGATAAGAAGGAACAGAAAAGCATCGCTTTGAAGAGGATAAGGAAGCTGATGTCCTATGCTCTTGAGAGAGGGAATGACAAGCTCGGGAAGAGATACGTAGAGTTGTCGAGGACTCTTGCCAGGAAGTATAATCTCTCTTTCCCTAAAGATCTGAAAAGGTTCTTCTGTAATAGTTGCGGAGCTGTGATGATACCTGCCCGGAGCTGTAGGGTGAGGTTCAGGAAACATAATGTTGTCTATACATGTCTTGAATGCAGGAATATGATGCGTTACAGATATAAGTTCTGAGTTGATATGAAATTTACTTCATTTTTTGTCACTAGAAAGTAAGCACAAAATCGAAAGATTTATATATTAGTGTTACCTACAAGTAGATAAATGAAGGCCTATCTGCCCAAGGGGTTTTCGATCTCCCCACCTCAATTCCCCTTCGGGCACTTCATTTTTACAAAAAGGGTGATCTATAATGGATGAAAAACTCGAGAATGTTATCAGGGAAGTAAAGAAAAGCTCAGGTGAGTTGAGCAATTATTATATGTGGTAAGTATGGAAGAGGAAGAAGAGCAGTCAATGTTCGATGTGGATCCTATGAACAAGGGAAGGAGCTATAAGAACATACTCAGCAAGGAGAAAGTCTCCAAGCATGAGCTTGACGAGATATTCGGTTGAATTCCAATGATTTTATATATTATTATTTCTGTCTTAATCCTATGATGTATAATGATTATGACCTTGAGATCGAGAAGGCCGTAGAGAAGATAAAGAAGGAAGGGGCGAAGAAAGTCCTGATCCAGCTTCCGGACGGCTTAAAGCCTGCCGCGAAGATGATCGTTGATAAGATAAAAGAAGATACTTCAGCAGAACCTTTCATATACTTCGGCACTTGTTATGGTGCTTGCGATTTCCCGGTGGAGATGGAGAAAGCAGGCTTCGATCTTGTGATAGCCTGGGGACATAGTGAATGGAGATTCTAATCGAAGAAATCGAGATGTTTATCAAATTCTCTCTTATCTGCTTTAAGGGCTGAAGGGACATTCTTTACCTTATTGGCGATGACCATCTCCTTCACTCCGGAAAAGTCAGTGAGTCTCTTGTTCTTTACTATTTCTTTGTATTTTATTTGTGTCATTTTAGTATACTATTATGTATATCGGTATAGCATATATATAAATGTTTTGTTTTAAATATAGAGAAATATAGATAAATACCTCTACGTTCTAAGAAAAGTTTAAATAAAAATCCGGAATACACACTCGCCATGGCAAAAGAAAAAACCAAAGGCATAACCGTCAAGAAGGAAGAGGACATCAATGAATGGTATAGCCAGGTCATACTTAAGGCCGGCTTTGCGGATTATGCGCCCGTGAAGGGATGCATGATAATAAGGCCTCTTGCTTATTCCTGCTGGGAGAACCTGACAAGGTATTTTGATAATATAATTAAAGAGAAGGGTGTGAAGAACGCTTATTTCCCTCTCTTCATCCCCGAGTCTTTCTTCAGGAAAGAGGCAGACCATGCAGAAGGCTTTTCGCCTGAAGTTGCGTGGATAGAGAACAAGGAAGAGGGTGCTGAGAGGCTTGCCATAAGGCCTACCTCAGAGACGATAATGTACGATTCCTATTCTAAATGGATCAGGAGCCACAGGGACCTGCCTCTTAGGCTCAATCAGTGGTGTAATGTCTGCAGATGGGAAGTGCAGGATGTAAAGCTTTTCCTCAGATCAAGAGAGTTCCTCTGGCAGGAAGGTCACTGTGTTTATGAGACAGAAGAAGAATGCCAGCGGGAGCTTCTCTCTTTCCTTGAGGATTACAGGAAAGTGGCTGAAGACCTTTTAGCTATGCCCGTCATATTGGGTGAAAAGACACCTAAAGAAAGGTTTGCAGGGGCTAAGAGGACATATACGATAGAAGGCTTCATGCCCGACGGTAAGGCTCTTCAGCTGGGAACTTCACATAACCTCGGCCAGGGTTTCGCCAAGGCTTTCGGGATACAGTATTCGGACAAGGATGAGAAGAAGAAATACCCCTGGCAGAACTCCTGGGGTATCTCGACGAGGATGCTTGGAGGCATGGTGATGCTCCATTCGGATAACAATGGGCTTGTTCTTCCTCCGAGAGTCGCTCCGGAGAAAGTTGTTATAGTGCCGATCCTTTTCGATAAGACGAGAGAGAAGGTGATGAACAAGGCGGAAGAGATCAAGGATGCATTGAGAGAGCATAATCCTTTCCTTGATGACAGGGATTCCTACAATCCTGGCTGGAAGTTCAATGAGTGGGAGATGAAAGGCACTCCGGTAAGGATCGAGATAGGTCCAAAGGATGTTGATAATTCCCAGGCAGTCTTAGTCAGGAGGGATACCGGAGAGAAGAAGCCTGTCCGTATAGACAATATCAAGGCGGAAGTTGCCGATATGCTTCTTCATATGCATAATGACCTTTTCGCGAAGGCCAAACAGAAGATGCAGGAGAATACTGTCGAGGCGGAGAATTTCAATCAGTTCAGGAAAGCCGTTGAAGAGAGGAAGCTCATAAAGACGAAGTTCTGCTGTGAGAAGGACTGCGAGGAGAACATCAAGGATGAGACCTCGGCTACTACCAGGTGCATACCTCTCGATAGTGAGAAGCCTGAAGGGAAATGTTTCTTCTGCGGGAGAGAAGCTTCAAGTTATGTGTATTTCTCCAAAAATTATTGAATCTTTTTCTTTGGTTTCCTTTCAAACCTTAATATCTTTTCTTTTCCATCTATTCCTTTCTCTTTCATCCTTTCGAGAAGTTTGAGGAAAAGCTCATGCGTCGCCTTTACATCTGACATCGCCCTGTGGGCCTGTTCATTCCTTATATCAAAGTGTTCACAGAGACAGCTTAATTTCTTGCTTCCAAGTTCGGGCACAAGCCTGTTGGCCAGTTTCCTGGTGCAGAGCTTATGGTTCTCGAAGCACCTGTTCGAGAGCTCTATGTTGTGTTTGAGGAAACCATAATCGAAAGAAGCGTTATGGGCTATAAAGATGCTCTCTCCGAGGAAGTCAAGGAATTCAGGGATCACTTCATGGATCTTCGGCTTATCCCTGACCATCTCATCGTCTATGCCGGTGAGCCTTTTGATATGCCCTGGAATGGGGACTTCAGGATTGACCAGTTGAGAGAATTCCATTACGCTGTCATCCTTCACCCTCATGGCTGCGATCTCTGTTATACAGTCTCTTGCTCTTGAAAGGCCCGTTGTTTCTATATCGACAATAGTATAATCTCTCATCAGGATAATGAGCTTCGGAAGATTATATAAATCTTACTGAGAAGTTGAAGGGATTTTGTACAGCTTATCTTTAAGATTTTCATAGCTGGAGAACATGGTCAGCTGTTCATTGTTCCTGAAGAATTCCATGCTTTCATTGATATCTTTTATAGAGTTAGATACAGTGAGCATAAGGTCGTATGATGAATAGATATTGATATCATCCGGAACATCCCTTATGGTCTCCTTGACACAGCTTATCATACTGAAACCACTTACTATAAGCGGGTCTGCTCCTTTAACTTCCTTATCCAGTGAGGTATATCTGAAGCCGCTCCCTGTGTATTTCTCGATTATCTTATGATCTTTCAGGAAGTCAGCCGGTTCATAATCCCTGTCATTCGAGACAATAACCGGCATCTCATTGCTTAGTTCCTTTATATTCTCCAGAACCTTCTCTGGTGATACATTGACAGAATTGTACATATTAATATCATCGGAAATATCCTTGAAGAGATCAACAACGAGTAACCCCGGGTTCATAAGCAAAGGGGTAAAGAACAATATATAAAAATCTTTCCTTTATTCAATACTTTACAGTGATTACACGACTCTCTTAAACATCTTCTCGAGTTCCTTTATTGTATACCTCAGCATGGTGGGCCTTCCATGGGGGCATGTATAAGGATTCTCACACTTTTTCAGTCTCTTAAGGGTATCTTTCATTGCTGAATGTGTCTTTTCCTCCCCTGCTTTTACAGAAGACCTGCAGGCCTTTGTGGCTATCTTATCATAAGTCAGTTCATCAAGATTCTCCTCAAGGAGCTCGTGGATGAAGGTTTTTGTCTTCTGTTCGGATAATACTTCAGGAGCTCTCCTTATGATGAACGTGTTTATCCCGAATTCCTCAATACCGAAACCCAGCTTTGAAATATCATCCATCATGCTCTTGATCTTCTCTGCTTCCTTTGCAGTGACCTCTAAGGTAACAGGCTCGACCAATTCCTGTTCAGGGATGTTCTCTTTCTCGCTGAGGAACCTCTCGAAATTTATCCTCTCTTCTGCCGCATGCTGGTCAATTATAAGAAGGCCTTTCTCATCTTCAGCGAGGATGTATGTCTTATCCACCTGCCCATGTATGATGAAATCATCTGTCTTAGTAGAAGTCTTTTCTTCTTCTCTGGGTTTGGACTCGCTTGGTCCGGAGATTTCAGGCCGGAGCTCCTGCTGTCTCTCGGTCTCGAACCTGTAATTCCTCGTCTCTTTCTCTTCGTTCACGCTAAGCGTCCTTTGAGGTTCTTCCTTGATCTCAGGGATGTGTTCTTCCTTCTCAAGCCTTTCACTGATGGCTTTCTTTACAGTATACTTTATTAGATCATCATGGCTCAGCTTGATCTCCATCTTGGATGGATGGACATTCACGTCCACCTCTTCCGGATCGAGTCTTATATCGAGCACGAAAACCGGATTAGTGCCATGAAACAGGAGACTGCCGTAAGCTTCATAGACAGCATCCGTTATGGCCTTGTTCTTCACATATCTCCCGTTCACGAAGAGGGTTTGGTAGTCTCTTGTCTTCCTCGTAAGCTCTGGCCTGGAGATGTAACCTTTTACACGGATCTTCCCGGATTCATGATTCACATCGAGAAGGTTCCTGCATATATCTTTCCCGTATAGGGAGACGAGATTGTTGAGCATGCTATCTGTGGAAGGGGAATCAATTACTGTTTTCCCGTTATGTATGAGCTTTATATGGACTGAAGGATAATTCAAGGAGTACCTTGTCACTATGTCCGAGATCTTTGAGGCCTCAGTAGCTCTTGATTTCATATACTTCTTCCTTGCGGGAGTGTTGTGGAAAAGGTCATTCACTTCTATTATCGTTCCTTCAGGGGGAGTTATATCATTGATCTCTTCCTTATCCTGTCCTTCATAGATCAGCTCTTTCCCCGGCTCGTCCCTTCCTGTCCTTATCCTGAGCTTTGATACAGAAGCTATAGAGGCGAGTGCTTCTCCTCTGAAGCCGAGGCTGTTTATGCTGTAAAGATCCTCCTCGTCCTTTATCTTCGAAGTGGTGTGTCTCTTTATAGAATTCCTCAGGTCTTCCTCATCCATGCCGGGCCCGTTGTCCTTTACCCTTATCAGCTTCGCCCCTGCTTCTTCAGTCTCTACGGTGATCCTGTCTGAACCTGCATCTATGCTGTTCTCTACGAGCTCCTTCACGACAGAGGCAGGCCTTTCTATGACCTCTCCTGCTGCAATCTTCCCTATAAGCTCATCATGGAGCTTCTTTATCCGAACCATTCTAATGAACTCTGTTTTGGTTTCTTGGGTTTTATCTTCTGTTCCATCTTATCCTCTTTCTCTAGATCTGCCTGGATCTCTTCAGCCCTTTCTATGACCTTCTTCGGTACGCCTGCCAGCTCGGCGACATGTATCCCATAGCTCTTGTCCGTTGCGCCTTCTTTTATCTTCCTCAGGAAGATTATTCTGTTATCCTTCTCCATGACAGCTATGTTGTAGTTCTTTATCTTCGTGTATTTCTCTTCCATGCGGTTTAAGACATGATAATGTGTAGCGAACATCGCTTTTGCTCCTATGTTCTGTATCTCTTCGGCCACGCTCCAGGCGATAGCGACACCGTCGAATGTAGATGTTCCTCTCCCTATCTCATCGAGGATTATGAATGATCTTTCAGTTGCGTTCCTGAGGATGTTGGCTGTCTCCGTCATCTCCACCATGAAGGTACTCTGTCCGTGAGTCAGGTCATCATAAGCACCCACCCTTGAGAAGATCCTGTCCACGATACCTATTTCTGCTTTCTTTGCAGGCACGAAACATCCCATCTGGGCCATGAGTATTATAAGGGCGTTCTGTCTCATATATGTGGATTTACCCGCCATATTAGGTCCAGTGATTATCATGAGCTTGTTCTCTTTCGAGAAAGCACAGTCATTGGCTATGAACTCTTCCTGGAATTCTTCTATGACAGGATGCCTCCCTTCCCTGATCTCTGTATCAAAGACTTCGCTGACAGCTGGCTTTATGTAATTGTTCCTGAAGGCTGTCTCTGCAAGGGAAGCCGTAACGTCTGTTTTAGCCAGGCTCTTCGCGATGGTCTGTATGTCCTTCGCCTTCTCAGCTATCTTTTCCAGGAGTTCAGAGAACAGGTTGAACTCGAGCTCGTTTATCTTCTCCTCTGCTGTCACTATCTTCTCTTCAAGCTTCTTGAGCTCATCGGTTATGAACCTCTCGCTGTTCACCTGAGTCTGTTTCCTTATGTAATCTTCCGGTACGAAGTTGAGATTGGCTTTCGTGACTTCTATGAAATAACCGAACACTTTGTTGTATCTAACTTTTAGGGATCTTATGCCTGTCCTTTCTATCTCTTTCTTCTCTATATCAGCTATGTATTTCTTCCCGTCTTTCCTTATCTTATGAAGCTCATCCAGCTCATCGTTGTAGCCTTCCCTGATTATATTTCCCTCTCTCACTGTCGTATTGGGCTCATCCTTCACAGCCTTCTCGAGGAGCGAGTATGTATCTGATACGTCCGGGAACTCGAGCTCATTAAGGGAGGTGTCTTTAAGCATGTCCTTTATCGAAGGAACACATCCTAAAGATTGCCTCAGAGCTACAAGGTCCTTAGGATTAGCATTGCCGAAGCTAACCTTGCTTATGAGCCTCTCTATATCGTGCATATAGCTTAAAGTGTCCCTCAATTCAGAACGGAAAAGGGCATCCTCCTTCATCTCTTCCACAGCATCCAGCCTCTTCCTGATCTCCTTCTCGCTGATAAGGGGTCTCTGGATCCTCTTCTTGAGCTCTCTCTTCCCGCCGGAGGTCTTTGTCCTGTCAAGGACGCTCAGGAGGGTTGATTTCCTTGTGTTATCGATGATGTTCCTCGTCAGTTCAAGGTTCTTCTCTGTGCTTGGGTCAATCTTCATATACCCAGAGAGGTCATATTCCCTCGGTTTCTCTATATAATCAAGGGTCTTCTTCTGTGTCTCTTCAAGATAGTACAGCAGAGCCCCTGCGCTTTCGGTTATCTTCTTATCAAGCTCTGCAGGGAACCTTTCTTCGAGTTTCTCCCTGGCATTGTCGTAGAAGAACTCATGCACGGGCCTTTCAGTAGTGTAGAATTTTTCCAGGCCCTCTTTACCATCATTAGAAGGAAGGATTATCTCTGAGGGTTTGAGTTTCAGCAGCTCATCCTGCAGTTTCTGCTCGTTCTCTATAAGAGTTGCCCTGAATTCTCCTGTCGAGATATCAACATAGGATAGGCCTATCTTCTCTCCCCTTGAAAGAGAGACAAGGTAATTGTTCTCTGATGATTCGAGGAAATCCTCCTCTACAATAGTTCCTGGTGTAATGATCCTTATCAGGTCCCTTTTCACGACCTTCTTCGCTTTCTTCGGGTCTTCCGTCTGTTCTACGATAGCCACCTTGACATCGTTCTTCAGCAGTTTTGATAGGTGGCTGTTCAGTGAATGGTAAGGTATACCTGCCAAAGGAGCCTTGTTCTCTCCTCTTCCTCTTGCTGTAAGTGTTATGTCCAGTATCTCTGCAGCCTTCTTGGCATCATCATAGAATGTCTCGTAGAAATCCCCCATCCGAAAAAGCACAAGGCAGTCAGGGTTATCCTTCTTCACCTTCATGTACTGTTTCATTGCCGGAGTGATGTTTCCCATGCTCAGCTCTTAGAAAAATCATTAACTTAAAAGTTTTATTGAAATTTATTCCTTTTGCTTATGATCAGTATATTTTGGTTTATGATTAAAAGAATTAAAAAAAGGGATATAGACTTGGATCATTCCGGTTTCAAACCGAGTTTCTCCAGGTTTCTCTTCTGCTTAGAATTGAGGTATTCCCAGTTTTCGATGAGGTTCTTGTCGAGTTCTTCTTCTGTCATTATACAAGGTCTTTTCGTTCTGAGATTTATAAGATTTTGTGGAGTGAAAAATAGAATTCTTTTTAATAATGTTTAAGATATATATGCTGAAATGAAACACAACTTATCGGTGACAGAAAGTGCAGCTTTTTCTGATTGCCCTTGTTGATGGGCGAAAGCGATGATAAGGAGATCTCCTCTTTTTAAATCAAATTCTTCTTCAAGGGAAGGGAATCTTCCTTCATGACCAGGTAAGTACAATCTTTCCCTGCATTCGAAGATCATGGCTCCCTCTCCGCCGTTCTTCACTGCTTCATCCCTTAGGGTGACGAAATCCTTTTTCCCCTCAGGCTGTTTTATCCTTATTGCTGTCTTTTCCTGTTCGGGGTAGAATGCTTTGAGATCTACTTTCCTGGGCAGGCTTATCCTTCTCTCAATCTTCTTCATAGTCTTCTTTCCTTTATCCGATAAGACATGGCCTGCTCTTGACGATATAGTGAGGCCTTTCTCCTTCAGATCATCAAGAATTGACCTTAAGATCCCTTCGCCTATCCCTGTCTCTTCAGAGAGTGTAGATCTGCTTTTTCTTGTGCTGAGCCTGAGCAGGACCCTGAGCCTGTCAAGGGAGTGGAGATTGGTTGGATTGTCGACCATGTTACCCGAGTTCTGTGTTATATATTTAAAATTATCTGATTGTCTCCTGCTCCCGGATTCCATAACCATTATAAACAAAGGGAACTATCAAGGGTATATGGACAAAGATTTGAAGGAGATGGCGCTGGAGCATGCGAGGACGAATCTTCATATTGAAGAGAAAGAGGGCCCCATTACAACTCTTTCTGGATACTCTTTTGAGGGCAGGAGTCAAGGCAAGTATGTAAGTCTCGAGATAATAACCGACCCGGATATAAGGAATTTTACAGAGCGTGAGCATGTTAACATAGAGAGGGGCGTTCATTCGGCATACCTTTTACCCAGGTCAGTAAACGATGAAGAGAGCCCGTACCTACGGAACTTTGTGCTGGATGACATTTTCGGTGATGTGTGGAACAAGTATCCGATATTCATCTTTGATGATTGTAAGAGGTTGACTGCTCTTGAAAGGATGCTTTGGGAGGAGAAAGGCATAGTTGAATATTTCAACCCAAAGAGGAGTGGCATCGAGGTCTTCACTTTCGAGGAGTATGGTGAGTATGTCATAATCCCTGAGTATGATAAGAGGTTCGTGGAGAGTATAATAGAGAAGAAATGGCCAGAGAGCAGTGAGTTCAAGGATTGGCAGGAAGGGCTGAAGAGGGAGGTGATGAGATCCACTCTCTTCGATTATCTGCACGGGGAGTTCACTCTCGTACCCAGAAAGGGATATGATTCCTTGATCCTTCCTGACCAAAAGCCTTAAAAGCTCGGTCGATTCCCTTATGGGTATGAACTTCCAGGACCTAAAACACATCGAGGATCACAAGACCTATATAGATACGGCTTTCAGGAAAGCCAAGAAGTCCAAGGACCCGAAAGGCAGGATAGAAGCTTTCTCGGATTACCTTATAGAGGCTCTTCAGAAGATAATATATTCTTATCCCAGTATAGACTCTCTCCCTGAGTTCTATGCCGAACTCGTAAGGACACAGCTTGATTACAGGTATATAAAGAAAAGCCTCGGGGCAGTTGATGGAGCTATAAACAAACTGAAGGAATTCAAGAGGAAGTTTGTCAGGGATCCTGGGAAGCTCAAACAGTTCTATGGCCGCGCTTCCTCTGTAATAAAGAAGATCAAGGGTAATCTTGACTATCTCGAAGAGGCGAGGAAGGTCATGAAGGATTTCCCTGCTGTCAAGACAAGCCTTTATACAGTAGCTTTATACGGCCTCCCGAATGTAGGGAAAACGACTGTGTTGAGCGAATTGACGCCTTCAGAGGCGGAGATCAACACATATCCTTTCACGACGAAGAAGATCAACAT